>JAQIBZ010000039.1 GCA_027858815.1 Desulfobacteraceae bacterium | reverse complement strand
GCTTTGTCACTTTTTTGCGATACTGAAAAATCAACCGCTAAATCAAGATACTGGGAATAGTCTTTTTCAATACTTTCAAAGATGAACGGGAACACCTTTAAACGGGCGCCGGTATTCATCAATATAGCGGCAGAAAATATTTCAGGTCTTGAAATCAGGAGTTCCTGGGCCACTGCTCCGCCCATACTCAGTCCGCAGAGGATCGGATTCGGAACCTCTATCTTTTCAATAAATTGCGCCACTGTAGCCGCACAATCGGAAATCTGATCAAAGGCGAATCCTGTTGAGTCCATGTGTCCCGGCAGATCAATGGCAACGGTATTGGCGATATCAGACAAGTCTTCTACCTGAGCAGCCCAGAATCCCTTGGACAATGCAGCGCCATGAATAAATATCAGCGTGGGTTTCTCCGGTACAAGCGGCCAGTTTCCTGCTAAAACGCCGAAGTCTTCTATAATCAGTTTTTCCATGTTTTCCTTTTTGTATTGTGTGTTTGAACGAACTCTCACAAGCAATTTGTCATTACGAGAAGTGAGGAACGAACGACGAAGTAATCCACAGGCTATAATGGGATTGCTTCGGTCGTATCCGTCCCTGCGACACTAACGGCGTGGCTCGCAATGACAAAAAAGTCATGATTGAGCCACTTTTACGCTCAGAAACTATTTATACGCTGAATTCCTTTGACTGCATTTTGGAAACAATTTGGCTGTATCCATGCCATGATCATATTCAATCACCGTATATTTGGGAGAAATCGCATATAACGGATCAATAAAAACGTCACGATCTACGGTATTTAAAAACTCCCATTCAAGACGATTGGCCGGCGGCAGCAGATCAGGCTTTGCCAGAGATATGTGTAAATGGGGCAACAGAATTTTATTTTGGTGTTCAAATCCCCCAATTTTTGCAAATACCTGCCCTTCTTTTATATCATCACCGATTTGAAAATTTTTATCCGGATTCAAATGCCCATACAGAGACAGCAATGCCGACTGATCTTCACCTTCAAAACAATGACTGGTGATGACGGTTTTACCTAAAAAATCATCGGTTATATGTTCAATCACCCCATCATAAAGCATGGGGACGTTAACGGTTTCATCCAGTCGGAAATTTTCATTGCCGGTGTTTGCAAAAAAACACAGGTCAAGGCCTTCGTGAGTAGAACCGCGAACGCCTTTTTTCCCCCACCATTTTTTTTCCGAACCAAACAGCATGCCCTGGAAAAAAATAAACCGGTCAAAATCACACGCATCCAGTTTATTGATACGGATCAGATGAGAAACAAATTCTGATTTCGGTAAATTTTTCATTATTATGTAGTGGTTGAACGGAAAGTCTCAAAATTGCACTTTTTCTGTCATTGAGGGAGGTACGACCGAAGCAATCTCCTTATCGACAGGGGATTACTTTGTCGTTCGTTCCTCACTCCGCGTAATGACAACCATGATTTAGATGTTTTCGGTCAGGCACTATGTAGTAAGTTTGTACCGGGCCGCTTCAGATGTATTGCCCAATGCCGTGTAAAGCTCATAAATCCGCTGATAATAATCGTCTTTATTGTCCGGATCTTCCTGCAGAATTGACAAATAAAGCTCGATCAATTGCGTTGTTCTTTCACCGCAGGCAAAACAAAGCTCTGCATACCTTCGCAGAATAAACGGATCAGTTCGGACACCGCATTTGGTACAGCCGTTTAAAATCTGAGCGTAAATATCACGGGCCTTTTCCAGATCACCCATTGCCTCATACGTCTTTGCCAGCGATCGGGTGACTATCTCATTTTGTCCGACGGATTTTTCACACTCAATAAACAGGGATTCAGCTTCAGCGTATCTTTCCAGCTGATAATAGGTTTCACCCAAAAGCATCTGAATGGGAAAGGTTTCCTTTACAGGTGACGGGCACTGATCAATGAGGATAATGGCATCATCATGATTTCCCGTAACCCAGTACATATCGCATAACATCTGGTATGCCCGAACATCCGCTTTATTTTCTTCAATAAAATCCTCGAGCAGACCGCGGGCACGGTCAAATTGTCCCAGGTTCACCAGAGCGGTGGAAAGTTCCAGCGGAACCAGCGGCTGTTCTAAATCAGACGTATCCAGTGAATCAGTAAACTTATCAACAGCGGTTTGAAAATCACCATTATTTAATGCGATAAACCCCTGCTTGAAAGACTGATCATAACTTTTATATTCTTTTCTGACATCTTCGGGAAGGACATTGCAAAGAATCGAAAAATACGCTTCATCATTGTCTATTTCTTCGGCTGTCGGAAATGGTTCGGATTCCGGCATAAACATTTGTGAATCTTCCGGATCATCTGATGCAAAACCCTGAAGCAGTTTGTCCAGCGTATTTTGGATGTCTTGTTTTAAACTTTGGTTTTGCGTTAACGCTATTGCCAGTTCCAGCAAATCAATGGCATCATCAAAATTCTCAGATTCAATCAAATGCTCACTGTTTTGCAGATGGGCCTGTGCAAGTGCTTCTTTTGAATCGGTTATTTTCTCATAAAGGCGATTTATAAGATTTTCTTTTTCCGGAAACTTGTTTTCTGCTTTTTTGACGGCCTTTTCATATTCAATTTTCGCGGCGCCGAATTCGCCGGCTTTAAAAAACTTATCTCCGAAGAGCTCTATTTCTTCCGGTGCTTTACCGGTTAAAAAACTGAACAATCCCATTTATTGACTCCTGCATGTTTTTAATTTGATGTAATAATAATTTCATGTTATTAAATCGATAATCAATTAAATATTTCAGATTTAAACCAAAGGATAAAAAGGATCAATATGTTTCAATTAATGCTGTTTACCGGAAGTATTCTCGCCTTTATCATCGGCGGACTGGTGGTATTAATCGGTATTGGTGCGATTACGGGCTGTGCAGGCGGCTTGCTTGTTATCATGGCCGGCGGAATTGTCGCATTTTTCGGCGTATGGTCAGCAATCTCTTTCTTTTTTCCGTCACCGGAAATCATGCCGGGCAATGCCCGGGTGATCAACCTGATTAAACAGGAAGGTCAATGGACATAAGGGGAACTTCCAAAAATTAATATACCAAACGTGCTTGCCTTTTTGATCGTCTTCATCGTTGTGTCAACAGTTATATAACCCGTTATGCGCCTGTTGACACGCCTTGAATACGAACAAAAATTGCGGCGCAGTCCCGGTATATTAATATTTTCCAGTTCCCTAAAAATCGCCTGACCGGCCTTACTTCTTCTCAAGTTCCTTCACTTTCTTTGTAAGAGAATCAACCCGTTTGGTCAGTTCATTCACCTGATCTTTGGATGAAAGGTTCATCACTTTCAGTCCTTCAGAAACCCGCTGATCAATATTGTCAATGATCCAGGATTTCAGGTTGTTTGCAAAACCCAGAACCTCATTTTTTAAATTCTTGCCCTCGGATTCTGATATTTCCTTATCATTGACAAGGCTGTTAACCAGTTTTTCGATCTCATCTTTAGACAGGGTTAACGCACTCTGCCACAGGGACACATACTTCTTACCATACCCGAAAAGCGTGCCCCTGCCTTTACGCAGCATTTGCATCAGCACGCGTGACGGCACTGCTTTATCCGTATCCGAATCTTCTCTTGCCAGCAATTGAGAAACAATAGAAGAAGTAAGATCATCTCCGGTTTCATTATCAACAATTGAGACTTCTTCACCGGATTTAATCAGTTCTGCGAGACGGTCCATTGTCAAATACCGTTTATCCGTTGTATCATATAACTTTCGATTGGCATATTTCTTTATCAAGTGCATACACACTCCTGAAAAAACTTGTTGTTTAAAGAAGTTAACATATAAAATATGTATAAATATAATAAAAAATTGAATAATAATTAAAATATTCTTAAAAAGCAATCCGGAACAAAAACAAGGAGAATGTATCATAATTATTCTCCATTAACGGAAGTTTAATAAATATGATGCCGCGCGTTATAAGTGTCAAGCTTTTTGAGTCTTTTCGGACTTTGAAATCAAAATTTCAGATTGCATTCAATAGTTTCCTCTGCTATCAAATAAGAATATTCAGTTTAAATTTCTAAGGAGGCGCTTAATGAAAAAACAGGTTGAAATCATGTCCAGTATCGACAACTTCTGGCTTCACATGGATCACCCAACAAATCTTATGGTCATCACCGGTTTTCTGCAATTTGATGAACCCCTGAACTTTGACAAGTTGATTGAGACTTTTGAAAACCGTTTATTATGTTATGATCGCTTTCAAAAACGCGTGGTTCGTCCCATGAGCGGTGTAGGCAATGCTGTCTGGGAATTAGACCCCAAATTTGACATCCGATCTCACCTGCACCGTGTTGCGTTACCGTCTCCCGGTGACAAAGATGCGCTTCAAGAACTCATCAGCGATTTGACCGCGACCCCGCTTGATCCTACCAAGCCTCTTTGGCAGGCCCATTATATCGAAAATTATGAAGGTAACGGTTCCGTATTATTTATTCGTATTCATCACTGCATCGGAGATGGTATTGCCTTGATTCGTGTTCTGCTGTCCATGGCTGACATTGAACCAAATGCCGTATGGACCGACCCGTCCTGTGAATTAAAAAAAGGAGCAGAAGGTTCAGCCTTTTTCCAGCCGTTTGAAAAAGCGTTTAAAAAAATCAACCGGGCAAAAAGACGCGCCCTCAAAGTCGGTGATTTCATCACTAAAGAAATCGAAACCAGCATTACCAATCCCTCACATGTTGTCGAACGGGCAAAACTTGTGGGCAAATACGCTGTCGATGCCACTGCCGTAATCAGTAAAATTCTGCTCATGCCGGCGGACAAAAAGACCGTTTTTAAAGGTGAGCTGGGTATTCGAAAAAGCGTTGCGTTCAGTGAACCGATTCCGGTCCCTGACATTAAATCCATTGGTAAATATTTCAACGCAACCATTAATGATATTCTCGTATCAATGGTGACCGGTGCACTGAGAAGATATTTGCAGCAAAGTAACAATCTGGTCGGTGATCTGGACATCCGGATGGCAATGCCGATCAACATCCGACCGATGGATTCTAAAATTGAACTGGGCAACCAGTTCAGCCTGATACTCGTTTCCCTGCCGGTTCATATTGATGATCCGGTACTTCGAATCAGGGAAGTACAGCGCCGTCTCAACGAGTTGAAAGAAGCCCCGGATGCTGCGGTTGCATACGTTTTATTAAACGCCCTCGGTGTTTCATCCGCCAAATTGGCCAAAACCGCCGCAAGCATGTTTGCCAATAAAACAACGGGTGTAATGAGTAATGTCCCAGGCCCCCGCCAACCACTGTACTTTGCCGGCAAAGAAATAAAAAACATCATGTTCTGGGTTCCCCGCATCGGCGGACTGGGCCTCGGGATCAGCATCATCAGTTATAACGGACAGGTTTCTTTAGGAATCGCCACAGATACAGGCCTTGTGCATGATCCAAAAGCAATTCTTGATAATTTTGAACATGAATACCGGATGCTTCTGGGCATGTATCGGGCCGGTCAGATTGAAAAAGATCCCCTGATCATCAATGACCGTTTCATGGATACGGCTGAAATAACCAAGGAGGAAACCAAAACCGGAACGATTCAGGCAATTCGCTGCAAAGCCATCACCCGCGCCGGCTCCCAATGCCACAACCGGGCAGCAACCGACTCCCTGTATTGCACCATTCACCAGCACAAGTATGAAAGCTTTGCTGACATGCCGGAATCTGAAAAGGAAAACAAAAAAAACAATAATGCATCGGCCGAATAAATAAAACAGAATACCAATAAAATTAAAAAGCGAGTGTGAAGATAGTTTCTTCTCACTCGCTTTTTTTATGGCGAAGTTAAAAGTCTCATCTGCTGCGTTATAGCAATTTTTCAGGAACTCAAGATACTACATGTATAATTTCGATCCTGAAAAATCACTATGCCTTGCATATGAAACATTTAACTTCGCCATACGGTTGCTTTTGGGACCATCTTTTTGATGTAAAAATCAATCTGACACTGTGCGTTAAAACTGCTGGGTCAATCGATATAAATCATCCAAATTTGCAATCTCTTCTTCCGCACACGGGATCTGCAACACATCTTCGTCTGAACTGATTTGATCAATCAGGCGTTGAACTGATCGGGCATCACTTTGAGCCATTTGTTCAATATTTCGATGAACCGTTATCAGCTTTTCCTTTAATTCCGAAGAAATGGCTGAGCCGGCAAACAAATTATTTATATCCGGTTTTTGGTTATCATTTTTTGACGCAGACACATTCACCCGGTTGATAATAAATCCGCCAAACGGCATTTGATTTGCCTTAAGCTTATTATAAAGAAAGACTGATTCATCCAAGGGTAAACGCTGAGGCGTTGCGACAGCCAGAAAAAGCGTTTCGCTGCCGGCAAGCAACGCTTTTACCTCAATTGCACGACGGCTGAAGCCTTCAAACATAATACCATCCCATAAATGCATAAACCCGGCAAAATCTTCCATTACCTGCTTGCCGAGAACTTTACTGACGCCCCTTAAGACCGGTGACGCAAATATATTCAGAAACCGGATACCCCACTTTCCAGCCTTTAAATAAGGCTTAAACATCTTCATAAAAAAATTATGTCCAAGAATGTTCAGCATCCGCTGAGGGGCTTCCAAAAAATCAAGTGCCCGTCGGCTGGGCGGTGTATCAAGAACAATCAGGTCATATTGATGCTGATTATATATCTCATAAAGCTTTTCCATTGCCATGTATTCATGAGAACCAGCCATGTTACTTGACAAGTGCTGGTAATATCTGTTTTTAAAAATATTTTTTTGAAATTCAGGTGAAGCATACCGGACGATCAATTGATCAAATGTTCTTTTGGCATCAAGCATCATGGCATACAATTTCGCGTCGTGAGTGTCAAAATTCGCCGGAATGTTCAGATTCTCCAACGGAACCCGCTGCACGTCTGTATCAAATTTTTTCATACCAAGGGAATCCGCTAATCGTCTGGCCGGATCAATTGTCAGGACAATGGTTTTTTTTCCTGACAACACGCCATATAAACCAATGGCAGCAGAAACAGTTGTCTTTCCAACACCTCCGCTGCCGCAGCATATGATAATTTCAGGACCTTTTGGATCCCTGATACGATTTAAAAGATTGTTCACAACCGGTCTTCTGATGGATTTGATAAACGCTGAATATCTAATGACAATTCCCGGATTTCACTTAATGTCAGATCATTGGTAAAGCGAAATGGAATTGATAGCACCTGGCTGTCCGATTTTTCATAAATTTTTTTCATATGATTTTTTTGAAAAGAGTTCCGACGAATCAACCGTTCGGCAGAAGCAATCAGCAGGTTCTCCGGAGCAAAAGAGCGATTAAGAAATGTGGTTTTAATTGATTCGAATTGTTTAAGTTCACTTTGACTGAAGACGGAAGGATAAACACAATTGATAAATGTTGCAGCAACCGGCATGTCAAGTATCTCTTTGGCCATGGAATAAAATTCAATGGTTTCATTGACAGGGAGTTCTTCAGGAAGCGAGACAAGGACAAGACTGGTTTTCTGATGATTTTTAAAAAGACGCTGAAGGCCCTTAATCTGGTTCGCCAGGGGACCCACCCGGATCATGTTGATTAACAATTCAGGCAGACGCAGCAAACTCAATGCATGACCGGTTGCCGGCGCATCAACAAGGATCAGGTCAAATGTTGGCCCGGAGATATCTGGCCCGGAGATATCTGAGCCGGAGATATCTGAGCCGGATAAAGTAGCCTCTTCCTTCTCCCACCGCCACAGGCGCCCAAGGCTCATGACTTCCTTTAATCCGGGAGCTGCTTCAAAAAGATACTCAAACAACCGGCTGCGAATAATTTTACCGGCAATAAATTTTGGTACGACGTGTGCCCGAACGTAAGCTTGCAACTCAGCTTTAGAATTAACACGAGCACCCCATATGCTTTGTGATAATTGACAGGGGACTTCTGTCAGAGGCTGACCCCGGTAAAGCCTTCCAATGGAATCAGTATCACCAAGTTCCACCAGAAGAACTTTTTTGTTCATACGTTCTGCAATATTTGCCAGAATAACGCTGACGGTAGTCTTGCCCACCCCGCCTTTTCCCATCACAAAAATCAGTCGACGGGATAGCAGCCTGTCAAGCCATGAGACATTAAAACCTCTGGAAACAGAAGAACCGGTTTTGCGGCCGGTTGCAATGCCGTTCGTTTTCGAGGCATCTATATGTTCGGCTGTCATTTAAAAAGCAGGTTAATGTAATTACAATGTTATTTTTTTGCTTTTTTTGACGCTGCGGCTTTTATCGGTGCTTTTTTTTCAGTTTTGGCGGCACTTTTAGATTTTTCAAGTTTTGAAATTTTACTATTCAATGACTTGATTTTAGATGTCAGCGCCAGAACCTGATCTCTGTTAGCAAGATTCATCTTATTAAGCACTTCATTAATCCGATGATCAATATTCTTTGTAATCCAGCTTTGAATGCCGTCACGATATTTGAGTATTTCACTTTTTAGTTTTTTGGCTTCAAATTCTGAAATCTTGTTATCTTTCACCAGCAGGTTAACCACTTTGTCGACCTCTTCTTTTGACATGGTCAACATTTCCTGCCACATGGAAGCATATTTCTTCCCATAGTCAGACAAAGTGTCGCCGCCTTTTCTGAAAAGCTGTACAATGAAACTGGCTGAATCCTGCTTTGATTTTTTAGAAGCCGCTTTTTTCGCTTTGGGTTTCTGCTTCCCGGCGATTGCCGCTTTTGCCTTAATTTGTGAAACAATATCTGTGGTGATATCTGTTCCGGACTTCGTGTCAACGATTTCAATCTTCTTTTTCGAACTAATTAATTCAGAAATCTGGGAGCGAGTGATGTAATTTTTTGTCACGGTATCATAAAATCGACCATTGGCATATTTCTTTATCGTGTACATCCGGACCTCCTTTAGCGTGCATTTATTAAAAAATGAATTAAAAAATGAATTTAAAATTTTTTCTAACTATATCACAAAAAAAACTAAAAACAAAATAGCGAATAATAAATAATAAATAAAAACGGCGGCACACATATAATGTGTACCGCCGTTAAAATAAAATCGACTAAACTGTTTTCTGAATTTTCAGTGTTTCAATATTTGTATTCAAAGCCTGCATAGCCATGGTCAGTTTTTCGATCTCACCTTTGTTCGGCATATTAATAAAACCGGGCAGAGAATTCAGGCTACCAGACACTTTCTTTTCAACGGTTTCCACCATAGGAATTTTATACATGATTTTTCTACCGTTATCGACAACTTCATCAAACTTTTTGAGAGCGTCTTTTTCCATGTCACGGCCTTTTGCCAGGACATCGTCAACCTTTTTGGTAACCTTTTTATACGGGCCATCAAAATATTCTTTACCTTTTTCAAGATTTTTTACAACGTACTTCTCATTATATTCTTTGAAGGTCTCTTTGCCTTTTTCGATGTTTTTGGCGACATATTTTTCATTGTACTCTTTGATAGTTTCTTTACCTTTTTCAAGGTTTTTCGCGACATATTTTTCATTATATTCCTGGAAAGTTTTCTTTCCCTTTTCAATATTTTCCGCCAGATACTTCTCATTGTAAACTTTGATTTTGTCTGTAACAGCATCAGACGCTTTCTGAATTTTCTCCACAATCACGTTGCTTTTAACTTCTTCTTTTGTTTCTGCTTTTTTTGTTTCTTTTTTAGTCATGGTTTTACCCTCCTGAAAAATTGTTTATATATTATTTAATTCAAACCGTTGATTCGGTATTACGTCTATCGTTAATAAAAATTGATGCATTCCGAAAGTGCTTCAACCTATAACGCAATGCGTTATGAACATGTATGACGCAATGCGTTATCCATGTCAAGCACTTTTTTAAAAATTTTATATTTTTTTAATACCAAAGCAAATTGACATGTAAAAAGCTATCGACTACATTGCAATCAGATTGTGCATTTAAATATTTATAATCCAGCGGAGGCAAAATGAAACGAGCTTTAGTTCTTTCCGGGGGCGGTGCCAGGGGTGCTTTTCAAGTGGGCGTCCTGAAATATTTAAACGAAATCAACTGGCAGCCGGATCTGATCATAGGTACATCCGTTGGTGCTATTAATGCCGTGGCGATCGGTTCCGGTATGTCAATCGATCAAATGACACGACTCTGGCAGACATATCGCCGGAAAAGAATGTTTACCATCACTCTGCCAATCTTACTTCGTTCATTTAAAAGCAGACAGAAATTCTCACCGATGTCTGATACCCGACCTCTAAAAAAACTGCTTGAATCGCATATAGATATTGATGTCCTGAAAAACAGCAAGCAAGACATTTTCATCAGCACATTGAATATGATTACCGGGCAGCTTGCATATTTTAACCAGCATGTCATTAATATTAACCACATTATGGCTGCCAGTGCGATTCCCGGCTTATTCGGCTGGCAAACCATTGACGGCATTCCTTATTGGGATGCCGGCCTGATGGTTAACACGCCAATCACCCCGGCTCTAAAACTTGATGCTAAAGAGATTGTCGTGGTGCTGCATTCTCCGGTAGGTGCTTTTAATATCCGGGAACCAAGATCACACATGGATGTCGCTCAGCTGGTATTCGAACATTTTCTCATCGGCTCATATACAAACTCCCTGCCTGATGATTCTTGGGAGATCAATCCGAATAATCATTGCCATAAAACGCCATTGCCAAATTCTCCCCAACTTCAGCTTGCCGCCAAAGGAGTAAATATTGCGGCGGTAGCTCCGACCCGTATGCTTGGATTACGATCATTGCTTAATTTTTCTCTCAAACAGGCAAACACATTAATTGACGAAGGCTATAATAGCGCCCGAATGCAGCTGAAGTCTCAATTAATGGCGCCATGAAAAAACAAAATCAGGCATTGATCATCGTTTCGGCCACCTTTTCGTAGGGTGCGGGGTTTATCCCCGCCCGTTTTCCGTAGAGCCCGGTATCCAGAGATGAAAATGACTCACACCTTCGTCATACTTGTTTTTCGGGAGGGCATAAAG
>JAQIBZ010000293.1 GCA_027858815.1 Desulfobacteraceae bacterium | reverse complement strand
GCCAGCACACCGGGTTTTACGGTTTTTGATACTTCCATATTGCGGATATTGACAATACCGTTATCAGCCGACACATTCAACATGGGAGCGATTTTCACCACGGCGGCCTTTACCTCAGCGGCAAGAAGCAGATTGTCGAGAGTTTTCTGTGATTCAGGGGTTGTCTGAAAAATCTGTGATTGAAGCGTCCCGTAAATCATATCTATGGCATCATCGACAGTAATGGTTTTGATATGAAGAACCATATCAAACGATTGACTGTTCCATGAATCAATACCATAAAGCTGCAGGCTCCATTTGCGGCGCTCGTCATCATCTTTTTTCAGGATATAACGCGCTTTTTCTGCAGAAATATTTTCCCGTTTTACCTCTTCGCTCACCCGTTCTTCCATATCGGCAATAATCCTGATTTTAAAAACATGGGGAATATCCTGAAGAAAAAAGTGCCCGGCCAGACCGTGATACACGACATTATCCTTCTGAACATGTTTTAAAAGGGCTTTACGGATATAGCTGATATATCTTTCTTTACCGTGTGTAAAACGGTCAAGGACCGAAGGGGCATCATGGATCGCCCGGACCAGCTTGATTTCCGGGATATTAAATTCTTCAGAGGCTTCCAGGAGAATATCCCGGGAAATACATTCATACCCCAGTTTCTCAGCCAGTTTCTCAGCGACTTCTTTTCCCTTGCTGTAAGAGCCTCTGGAAATTGTTATAATAGACATGGATTGTTCCTTTTTTAAATGTTTGATGATAGCCTGAAGTATAAAAAACCAACCGGAATGAAACGAAAAGAATTCCCGGTTAAAATCTTGTGAGCTGTTTAATCTTCGTTGCTCCGGAGATACCTGAAACATAACAGGTAAACGTAAATGCGGCGAGAAAAATAACAAATCTGAAAACGGCAACGCTAAGATAGATATCAGAATATAGGTATAAGTATACGCCGGTTTTGTATATTTGAAAGATTTTTTTCGGTTTTTTTGAATTTATAAGTAAGTCCATCCCCCCTTCTGTTCCTTCGGAACACTGGCAATGCTTGCCAGTGCCATCCCAAGCCCCGTCATTGCCCCTGACCGGGTGACAGCGGCAACTTGTTGCCGAAAGCCGGAAGGGATTTATCCAACTCATCAAGTCTTTAACAATTTTCGCCCTCGTCTACTGCGGCAATCCCAAAACCATCTTGGAAACCATTTTGACCTTATCCCACGTTCCTTTTTTATTTTTCATCAAGATTTCATTTAATTCTTCAAAAGTTTTGGGCGGGATGGTCTCCTGCTTCTTTTTCATCAGCGATATGGCATCAAATTTACAGGCCGCCACACAATTGCCGCATCCGATACATTTTTTGCTATCCAGCTTTATCTGCACGATTTTTTTATTTTTCTTTTTTACCGTGATGGCATCCACCTGACATTTCCGGGCACAAATCCCGCACTTGGTGCACTTATCCATATCCATAACAGCAAAATAATTGCTTGACCAGAAATCCAGGGGCCTTGGCAGTTGTTTTTGAATGCTCAACATACCGCAGCAGCATCCGCAGCAGGAACAGACAAATTCAATCTCCTGCGTATTTGACGGCTGGAGCACCAGTCCTTCTTTTGTATTTTCCGCCAGCAAATCAATGGCACCCTGCTTTGATATTTCACGGCCGATTCCATGTTCCAGTGCAGCAGCAGCTATTTCATTGGCCGCCATACAGGTTTCCTTCCGGTCTGTTACCCTACATTTTTCGCCTTCCATATTTTTTTTCTTTCTGCAGATACATTCTATCACTGCAAAAGGCCCGGGGGCATCATGGATCAGGGCTGATACTTGATCAAATGTACTAATCTGATGCTCCGGAGTAATACTTTCAGCAACGGGAATGGTTCGCATCTGGGGAACCGCAGTACTTAAAAAACTGATGCCAAATGAAGGGGAGGCCGTATATTTTTCAAAATCTTTGATAAAATCCGGGGTCAGGTTTTCAAGAAAACCTTCATACATCCCAACCACCAGCGGCATGTTGCAGTAAAAACGCTTACCATCGCGATTCCGGTACCCGATTCCGCCTTTTGATGCGATCTGATCCAGCGTTTTCTCTATATCCTCCTTTAAATAGCCGGATGCAGCATGTTTTTCATATATTTTTTCAATAGATTGAAACCGATAATCCAGGAATGTTGCGACCCGGGCTTCGTTGGGGGTGAAAATATGTTTGAGCACTTTTAAATCCGATCCGGAAATGGATTTTGGGTATCCTATCGGGTGCTGATCCAGGTGTTTTTGAAGCGCACGATATACGTTATCGTCTTTTGCCATCATCACTCCTGTCCGGGTGTTTAAAAATTTAAAAGAAATCTGTAAAAGAAATTATTTATTTAAACTACCGTAATGATTTCAGTTAATCAATGTAAAGATCAACACATAAAAAGAAAAAATTATATTGACTTATTAAATCAACACCGTTACTTTAACGCTGTTGATTTAATATTTTTATTATAGTCAAGGACTACCCTATGCCGCGCCCCAAAAGAAGTTTTGCCCAAATAGAAGCCACCAAAGAACAAATTATTGAAGAAGCCTTAAATTTAATGACCTGCCACGGGTTTGATGGTTTTTCCATGCGAAAACTGGGCAGCCGGCTGGGAGTATCGGCAAAGACCATTTATAATTATTATCAGAACAAGGATGAACTCTATCTGATCATTTTAACCCGGGGCTTTGAGCAACTATTTAACCGATTCAATAATGTTTATAATACACATCACGATCCGATAAAACGCCTAAAAAACATGGGCTCCGAATATCTGGCATTCGGCCTTGAACATTCAAATCTATACAATCTTATGTTCACCTGGCATGTGCCCAAATTTAAGGATTACGTGGGAACACCCATGGAACCGGTGGCCCAGTCTGAGCTGGAAGCAGCACTAAAAGTCGCAGATATTTTTATACGGGCCATCGTTGAAGCATCCGTTGAAACATCCGGGGAGGCATCAGACCAGGAAAAAATGTTTGAAAATACGGCCCGGTTTCACATGATCTGGATGTGGAGCCAGATGCATGGTTTTATTGCCGGAATCAACAACACCCTGCTGGATTATATGCATACAAATCCTTTAAGCCTGAAAGAAAAAATCATCAATCAGATATTTGATCAATTCGAATATCAGCTGAAAAAGGGAAACTCCGGTGAGAATATTTATCCGATCCATCGCATAACGCCAGTCTTACCCAAACAATAACCCGCTTATCGAAGATATAATAATGCAAAAAACACCATTGATTCTTGATTTAAAAGGCAATTCATTAGATGACGGCCCCGGCATACGGACCGTTGTATTCTTTAAGGGATGCCCGCTTTCCTGTGTGTGGTGTCACAACCCGGAAAGCAAAAAAGCGGCACCGGAGATATCTTTTGCAAAATCAGAGTGTATCGGGTGCAACACATGTATAGAAACATGCCCGGAAAACGCCCTGGACCGTAATAATCCGTATTTCATTGACCGGGCAAAATGCACCCTTTGTGCGGCCTGTGTAGAAGAATGCCCCTCCGGCGCGCTCTCTCTGGTCGGCACAACAATGACGGTCAAAGACATTATCTCAGTTGTCGCAAAGGACAAACCGTTTTATAAAAATTCCGGCGGAGGTGTAACTCTTTCCGGCGGGGAACCCACGCTGTATATGGATTTTCTTTCCAATCTGCTTAAAAAGCTTAAAGAAGACGGCATCCATACCTTGATAGAGACTTGCGGCTTTTTTGAATTTGAAGCGTTTGAAAAAAAGATTTTGCCATATGTGGATACCATCTATTATGATATTAAAATATTTGATCCGGATCGTCATCAACAGTTTTGCGGTGTTAAAAACGACCGGATTCTCCAAAACTTTTCAAAACTCAATTCCCTCTCAGCTGAAAACAGCTTTGAACTTCTCCCGCGCACGCCTCTCATACCGGATATTACCGCAACTGAAAAAAACCTGACTCAAATAGCGGATTTTTTAAAAGCCCAGGGCGTCCGCCAGACCCGTTTGCTTGCCTACAATCCCCTGTGGCATGAAAAAAATGAAAAAATCGGGACACATAATTCCTTTGAAAACGATCAAGCAATGACCTCATGGATCCCGAATGAAAAACTCGAAATGTATCGATCTATATATACGAATAAAGGCATTCACACCGAATAAACAGGAGGTGCACCATGTTCTTTTTCCAATCCCCAGGCGAAAAAATAAAGTTTTCCCCGACCAATATTTTATTAAACATCCTGCTAAAAATTTTTGCCGCCAATTTCAATTTCCGGCCCGGATTAAAAAAATACTTAAAAAGTGATCTGGGCTGGATTAACTTTTCAATCGGCTTTAAAACCGATTCCGGGTCCGTGGCATCTGCGGTCAGTTTCAATAATGGGAAAGTATCCGTATCTAAAATCATTCCTGAAAAAGTCGACACCATGCTGACATTTCACTCGGACAAAGCAGTCATCAAACTGCTGGGCGCTACTCCCACAGAACAATTATTCATGGTGTTAAAAGGCCAGTTAAGTCCCACCGGCAATCAGTCATACCTGAACCTGTTCTTTTTTTTCCTGTCTGTGCTGTTAAACAACAAACAGAAAAAGCTCATGGAAAAAGAACGTAAAATGTCTAAAAAAGAACTATTAAAAGAATCCCCCACCCACAAGAAAGAACTCAGCGATGAGCTGCAGCAGCGGTTTGCTTTTCGGATGAAAGCGGATGTAATCGATAAAAATGTAAAATTTCTGGAAGATCCGTATTTATCTGAATACAGCCTGGAAGATTTCCCTCGGGTTAAAAATTATCTGGACGTTCATTTTGAGGTTAAACCGGAAGTCTGCCCTGAGTTGCCCAAACTGGTGACAGACTGGCACAAGGCCAACGGTTATGAAACCGACACGAACGGGAAACCATGGAATCCCATACTTCGTAAGGCCCATGCATTTAAACACCTGATGTCAAACAGAAAACCCCTGATACGGGAAGGAGACCTGATCGCAGGGACGACAACAACAAAGGATATCGGGGTGGTGGTTTATCCGGAAGGCCACGGCACAATGATCTGGAGTGAACTTTTGACAGTTCCTCACCGAACGTTAAACCCCTATGATATTTCTAAAGACACCCTTAATATTTTGCATCATGAGATCTTTCCTTACTGGGCCAACCGCAATTTCAAGGAATGGGTCCGGGAAAAATATGACTGCCCGCTGTGCCAGCAGATTGACGAACGATTTGCCATCTATTTTATCTGGAAATCGGTCACCATCTCCCACACCATTCCGGATTTCCCAAAACTTTTAAGCATGGGCACCAGCGGCATTATTGAAGAAATAAAAGAAAAAATAAAATCAACCGAAAATGCTTCTGTTGAAAACGCCACGCTTGAGGCAATGATTCTCTGCCTGGAAGGGATGACCGCCTATTCAAAGAATCTCGCCGGACATGCAAAGGAACGGGCTACTGCCGAAAAAAGCATAAAACGCAAAGCAGAACTTGAACACTTGGCAGGCATCTGTGACCGGGTGGTAGAACAACCCGCCCGCACTTTAGATGAAGCGGTCAATGCCATGTGGATATCCTGGGTAGGCCTTCACATGGAAAGCACCAATGCCGGCCTTTCACTGGGAAGGTTAGACCAGTGGCTCCAACCCTATTTTCTGTCTGACATGGAGCAACTGACAACTGAAGCAGAAAAAGCAGCATACATTAAACATGCCATTGAAATCATCGGCTGTTTTTATATGCGCTGTACTGACCACCTGCCCCTGACCCCGGACATGGCCAACTGGGTATTTGGCGGCAGTTCTTCCGACCAGGCCATTACTCTTGGCGGGATGACTCCGAAAGGAGAAGACGGGGTATGCGATATGACCTACGTCTTCTTAAAAGTCACGGAAATGCTCAGCATCCGGGACCCGAACGTGAATGCCCGGTTTTCGCCCGGAATAAACAGCGACACTTATTTAAAACGGCTGTGCGAGGTTAACCTGATTACCAACGCCACACCGTCCTTGCATAATGACACGGAGGTCATGGCCTCTTTAGAAGAGTTCAACTATGAGATTGAAGACCTGCGCGACTGGTCCGCCACCGGATGCGTGGAACCGACTTTGTCCGGAAAACACATCGGCCATACCAATTTTCAGATGATGAATATGGTGGCAGCCCTTGAAATGGCGTTAAATAACGGAACCCACCCGTTGCTCAACTGGAAATTAGGGCCCAGTACAGGAGAAATTGGCACAGGCAATATTAAAGATAACCCATTTAAAACCTTTGATGATTTTTTTAATGCGTTCACCATCCAGTTTAAATTTATCATTGATCAATCCATCCAATACAATGAAATGCTGGCTGAAGCCCATCAGGTCATCCGCCCCACCCCGCTGCTGTCATCTGTTATTGACGGTTGTATAAGAGACGGCAAAGACGTGACCGTCGGCGGCGCCAAATACAACAGCTCCGGTGCAGCCTTAATCGGCCTGGCCGATGTAACGGACTCTTTGCTGGTAATCAAAAAACTGGTCTATGATGATAAAAAAGTGTCGCTTATTGATTTGAAAAAGGCGGTGGATGAAAATTTTGAAAATGACCCGGCCCTGCACGCCATGGTCACCAAAAAAGTGCCCCTGTTCGGTTCCGGCAGTTCAAAAGCTGTGGCAATGGCAGACCGGATCGCAAAATTTGCCCATGACTATTATGGCAATAAACCCCATTATCGGGGCGGAAAATATACGGTCGGATTCTGGTCCATGTCCAACCATGTGGCCTACGGTTCCTTAACCGGTGCCCTACCCTCCGGTCGCCTGAGCGGCAAGGCCTTTACCCCTGGCCTGACCCCGGAACCCAATGCATCTAAAAATCTTTTGGATAATATCCGGGATGTGGCCAGCCTGGATACAAAAAACATCAACAACAACATCGCCTTTAATGTCAAGGTGGTTCCGGCACCCGGAGACTCCCGGGAAAAAGTCGTCAATGACATGTACTCCTATGTGAAAACCTATTTTGATTTGGGCGGCATGCAGATGCAGATGAATGTGGTGACGACTGAAACACTCAAAGACGCCATGGCCCACCCGGAAGACTACCGCAACCTGCTGGTGCGCATCTCTGGATACAACGCCTATTTTGTCACTTTAAACAGGGATATGCAGATCGAACTCATTGAACGGGCGGAGTACGGTATGTAAAAAATTTGTGATGTAACGGGCCGGTTCTCCAATATAGTCAATTTAACTGGATCTGGTGAACGGAATCCGGGTTTTGACACGATTGTGAAAGTTTTTGGCGCTCTCAGTTTAAAATAACACGCTTCTGAAGTGATTTAAATATTTTTTAAAATTTGGAATACTGTAGGTTTGGCAAGAATGCTTGAACTGTAAGTAATTTTATTGACGATAGACTGAAATTACGCAAACAGTCATTATCTATTTTTCAACATAAAGAAAAGATAGGAGATATTAAGCCGCATTTAGTGGTCGGATTTTTTTCAACTCTTTTTGAAATCGCAATCTCGATTCCCAGAGGTCTCGCGCGTGTTGTATATTGAGCCAAAATTCAGGAGAGTTGCCGAATAGGCGTGATAATCGTAATGCCATGGTGGGTGTTATAGCTCGTCTTTCTCGTAAAAGTTCATTAATTGTTTGACGGGAGACCCCTAAGGCATTTGCTAATGAAGTTGTGGTCAATTTATAATCAGTCATGAAATCCTCCCTAATCATTTCACCCGGATGCGTCGGAGGGATTTCTCTTTTTGTTGTGTTAGGTATCGACATTATGTTGCTCCTTAGTGATAATCGGTTATTTCGACATCAAAAGCATCTCCATCAATGAATCTAAAACGAATGCGCCATTGATCATTGATTGATATTGAATACTGACCCTCTCTGTTGCCTCTGAGAGCATGCAATCTATTGCTTGGAGGCACCCTTAGGTCGCTTGTGTCCGTTGCCCAATGTATGTATTCCAAGCGACGAATTGTCCTTCGGATTAAGTCCGGAGGTAAGCGCTTTGATTTGCCTTTAATAAATATTTGTTGGGTTTCTTTATCGGCAAATGTTTTTATCATGTACAGAGTATAATCTGTCACGTTACAGTTGTCAATATTTTTTTTATTATTGGGTGGGGCTCCTTATTTTTAAATTGAATGTATTAAGAATACAACACGAGGACTTATATATACGAATACAAAGCTTCGATGTTCTTTGCAAAATCAGACACCCCAACATCATGTATATTCACAAAATGGAGAATACTGATTGGACTTATCGACAATCTTCAATGCAGAAAAAATTTGGAATACTGACGTTTTTGTAACTTTGCTGCAGCGAAAACTTTCAGATTTTACAACAGGGATACATGAATTTTTCGTCCCAATGCCTTCGCGAATTTTTCGAGTGTCGAAAGCCGAATATCAGTTGCATGGTTTTCTATACGAGAAATGACTGACTTTGTTGTCTTTAAGCTTTTTGCGATTTGTTCCTGAGTCAGGCCGGATTCAAGGCGGGCTTGCTTTAGCATAATGCCAAGCTTAAAAGTCTCAAGGCGGTCATCGTATCCTGACCAAAATTTGGGATCTTGCTCCGCACGTTTT
>JAQIBZ010000658.1 GCA_027858815.1 Desulfobacteraceae bacterium | reverse complement strand
ATAATACTCAACGCGAGAAACACCAGGATAGAAGCAAACGAAACACCAATGGTCCACCAGGCATACCGGGCCCAGTCCACATAAATACCTTCCACCAGCTTGGCCATATTATCGATAGGCAGAAACAAATATTTTGTAAAAAGGTACTTTTGAAACAGATTCATCTGGGACAGGATCTGCATAAAAAAATAGATGACAATGGCGGTGGCCACGGCCCCGCCCGATCCTTTAATCAGGATGGAAATAAAACAGCCAAAGGCAATCAGGGCGATCATGGCAATCACCGTAAGCCCCATTCCGCCAAAAAAAGCTGTCGACAACTCTGATGCGGAAAACAACAGGTAATCGCCTTCCTTGATGGCTGTCAGACCGCCTAAAAAATGGCCGAGCGCGAGACTGATGAGATGATAAAAAACAACAAGTCCGGTGCTCAAACAAACCAGTGCGATAAATTTTCCGAGAATAAAATTGCGCCGCTTCACATCCCGGACCAGAATGTTTTTAGCCGTTCCCGTGGCAATCTCTTCGGAAAGGGTCATCGAAGAATAGGCTAAAACGATCAGGGCCAGCAGCTGGAGACAAATTTTAAGAGAAAAGATGCTTACCTGGAAACCGGTACCCAAGTCATCATTGGCAAGACGGGCGGAATGCTCGAAAAAAGCCGCACCGATTTGAATTGCGAAAACAGCCAAAGCAATCCCGATCGCTGATCGCTTGTGAAACACTTTTTCCAGTTCAATTTTTACTAATATGGGTAATTTATTCATAATTTTCTCGCTGATCGTTAATTTGTTACCAGAATCTGCACCCTCCCCTGTTCTTCAGTTACGACATTGGGTGTAAAAATCATTACCACATCGCTTCTGGCATCGGCATTCACCATGTAGGGTCTAACCATCAACCCATTGTCCGGTACTTCAATTTCAAATTCGGCATCTGGCTTTTCTCTGGGTACGCCGTCTTCCGGTGCATAGTGAACCTTCAGCTTCCCGTCTTGTGAACGCAGAAAATCCTTGTGCCCGTCTCCGTTAAAGTCTCCGCCAAAAGTGGATACCGGAAATTTTCTGCCCTTTGTATCCAGTTCAAACGTGACTTCCATCTCAAAATCCGGTTTTTTAAGATAGTTCCCGGAATCGTCCATCACATACCATAGAACCATTATTTCGATATCACCGGAGATCAGCATGGATATAAAATTAAACACACCGATTTCAATGATCGGTATATAAATATCCATTTTACCGTCATTATTCAGGTCCACTATTTTGCTGTAAATCTGAAGTCCCCGGTTGATAATAATATGGTCCGGCACTTTATTAAAAATCCCGCCATTATGCGGATTTGCAGAATCTAAAACCCCAAAAAAAATCTGGAACTGTTTTTTGGGATTTAACGCGCCGTCTTTCATTGAAAATTTTTCAACGATCATATCCAGCAGCCCGTCATCGTTCAGGTCGGTTAATGAGGTGATCCCGATTTTATCTTTTAGCCGGTCCCGTTCGTGCAGACGACCCGGGCCGCTCATAGAAGTATAGGCCAGTGTTATGTCGAAATCAAAGCTAACGACAGCTGAATCATCATTTGAAAATTGCCCGGCAGCATTTTGAAAAAATACTTTAAGGTGATTACCATGCACCGTGACAATATCGTTGAGCTGATCCCAGTTGTAATCAAAAATAATGGTATTGGGGGTTAAAAACGTGGAAATCAGACTCCGATCGGCACCGCGCAACGACTGGATACTGTTCTGCACCGGACAATCCAGTGTTGCGGTCATGGTATATGATCCGGCTGCTGGCTGGTCTTCTGCCTGTTTGCCGTCTGTCTGTAGATCGCTTGGCTGAATGTCGTCCGGCTGTTTGCTGTAAATAACATAATGATGAAATTGCGGAATCAGAATTTCCTCAACCCCGTCATTGTTCAGGTCGCGGACAAAATTCAGACGCTCTAAAAACGACTGATCCGGCAGCTTAAAAATTGACGGTGTTTCAAAAAACAATTCAGGTGCCGCATCATAGCGTCCATCAGTCATTTTGTAATAAAACAGCCCTTCATTTTTAAAAAAAAGAATTTCTTTGTCCGGAGTAGAATCGATATCCGCAACATCATACACCACGGCGCCAGCTGAGATTTCAAATCGATAGTCCGCCTGTTTGCTAAAACCCTTTGCGTGCTGATAAAAAACGGAAAAATAACGGGTGATACTTCCATCGTTCCGCATGGCATGAAAAAACAGGCCGTCGTTTAAGCCGTCCCCGTTTAAGTCTTCAATGATACAATCAATATAGTCGCCTTCAACGTTTAAATCATAAACAGTGAAGAAGTCTTTGTTCGATTTGGCATTCGATTTAGCCGTCGGCATCAGGGACAGACAGAGAATGCAGTAGAAAAAAACGATCAGGAACCGAAAGAGGCATCGCAGTTTCAGCATTGATTTTCCTTTTCAATTAACTCCAGAAAATAGTCTTCCAGGGTCTGAACACCATGTTTTCGCAATTCATCAATTGAAGCTGCCGCAAGAATTTTTCCTTCGTTGATGATGACTGCGTGTGTACAGATTTGTTCGATTTCCGATAGTAGGTGGGAAGAAACAAATATGGTCATTTTTTCATTTTTTGCCAGGTGAAGAATTAGATTTTTGATTTCTTTTCTTCCCAGAGGGTCTAATGCATTGGTGGGTTCATCCAGAATCAAAAATTCGGGCTGGACCAGCAACGCCTGGCCGATTCCTAAGCGCTGGCGCATGCCCTGGGAAAACTCGCCGACTTTAACATCTGCTGATCCGGATAATCCGACGATTTTTAATATGTGATCAATATCGACTTCCGTGTTTTTCTGCAGCCGGGTTAACAGCTTAAAATTCTGCCGGGCAGTCAGATAATTATAAAACGTTGGGGCTTCAAACATAATACCGAGTTTTTGATAAACCGCTGTTGAGCTGCCGTTCATGAGCACGTCTTCGATTTCAACGGTTCCGGATGTGGGCGCCACTAGCCCTGCAATGATTTTAATGGTGGTCGATTTGCCCGCGCCGTTCGGGCCTAAAAACCCGGTGATCCCGTTTTTGGGCACCTCGAAATTTAGATTTTTAAGGACTTTTTTTTTACCAAACGTTTTACACAGGTTGGTAATGCGTAATCCGGCTTTTTGATTGAATGTAGCGTTGACAGGAGCGCATTCGGATTTTTGATTCATAATACATTTCTACCCGCTAAGCGTGATGGACTCTTAAAAAGATCAGACGTGCTTGGCAAAGACATTAGAGACCATGAAATCAATTAAATATCAGCATTTTATATTTAAATAATAAACCGGCTCGAATTCACTGGTCGGATTTTCACATGCCAATCGATTGGCATGTGAACGATTGAAGCATTTATGCGAATCAGGAATAGACACAAAGGGTATTTCAAAACAGAAAAAAGCAGGAACAAATTAAACAGGGCAGTCGTGCTTTTTTATGAAAAGTATGACTGCCCTGTTCAATTGTAAAAAATAACTTAAATCCAGCTTGGTTGCCCGCAGCCGTCAAATAATTTTTAAGCGCCTTTTATTTTTTTAAGCAAGCCGCTAAGCTGGATCACGTGCCTGCGCTCTTCTTCAATAATTGAATCGACTTTGTCCTTCCCTAAGTTTGGGGGGACCATATCCTTGATGCCCAAATAGAACAAAATGGATTCTTTTTCCAGACCGATGGCGATTTTGAGAATATCTTCCATGGTTTCCTTGCCCGTGAGTGCGTCGGCAGCAGCGGGACTGCCTTCGCCGCCATGACCATCTACCATTGCCGCAAGATACAGTTCCGCTTCTCCGTCAGGATCGAAAACCTGTTCGGTTGTTTCCGCTTCCAAGACGTCATCACTCATCTTCAAAAATGAAGATCTGTGGGTATCTTCCATGGCTGCCAGCTTTTCAAGAAATTTCTTGTTTTCTTCATCAGACTGCAATTCAGCCGCTTTTCTGTAAAATGCCGCTCCGCCTTCCTCAATCCTGACCGCCATTTTAAAAACTTCACCCGCATTAAAATCATACATCATGAATAGGCTCCTTTCTGACAATAATAGGTATATTTTTTATAGATTTTCAAAATTATAATTTATCCGATTTTGTAATCAATTACTATAATATTCACTTATAATTCATCTTTATGCTTTGCAACGATTAACCCATAATTTTCTCAAAAAGTTGATCAGGAAAAAATACTTTAAAGAATTATTGGCTTTAGTCATCGTTTCGGCTAGCACAATGTCATTCCGGCATGCTTCCCCGATAGAAACATTCGAGGACAAGCTTAGCCGGAATCTATGTTCGGAATAGCTCATAACTGGATTCCCGATAGAAACATTCCAAATTGTTGAATGTTTGATAGTTTAAACCTGTTTCAGATACAACGATCCAGCTTATCGATCGCTTTTAGATATTCCTTAGATCGGTTCAGATAAAAAGCTAATGGTTTTGAAAAATTCCGGCCGGCGATTCCGTCAATGAACATCTGGCTGATTTCCCGCTCCATTTTTAAAACCGACTGGGCCTTGATCAATATCCGGCGTTCATCCGGCTCCATCCGGCATAAAAGAGTTGAAAACGCTGTCCGGGCACGGGGCTGATACATCCAGAAATAAAGTAAATCCAAAGCATTAATTATCAAAATCATAATCTGATCATGGGCTTCCGGATTTGCCGACTCCAGCCACTGTCCGGGATATTCGAGAAGATCATAGACATCGGTTTCCGGAAATAAAATTTCCAGCCGTGCATAACAGTCTAAAAACTGATCCATCTTCTGGCGATAATCTTTTAACCGATTTTTGACATTATTGGTCCGGTCCGCAGACCCCTCGATAAAGCCGGCCACGCAATCCGATGCTGCCTTTGAAATTACCGCTGCCCAGCTTTGCAGAATACCGGCCACATTTCCCACTCCAAAAAGCCCCAACAAACCTCCAACCAGGGCATTAAATGTGAACGCCACCGGAATGGAAAACACACTGCGGAAAAAATTCCCGTATGCGGCTTCTTTGGGCAGCCCCCGAAACAGATTGTGGCTGGTCAGATAAACCCCGTTGAACAGGGCCATGATGGCATAAAGCATTACCGGATTGGTGGCAGTTGTAATCCCCAATCCCCGCTGCAGCAAAAGTGTTTTAACCAGATAATCCAGCAGGGGAACGGAAAAACCGGTATAAAACAATGAATCCGACAGCCGGTCCCAGCTGACGAAATCGTTCCATTTCAGCAGAGATGAGCGCCGGATGCCGCCGCCGCCAATAACGGATTGTACAATATTGCGCAATCCGGTAATACCGAACCAGATAAATGCGCCAAAGTACATTAAAACCCACCAGTCATGGGTCAATAAAAATGTCAGAAATGCCGGAGCAAAGCCAACGCCGACTTTTATAATATTTTGAAGTAGCGGATGAACATAACGCCATGAATAGCGCACTGTTTCCGGCTTAATATCCGGCTGAAGCAGGGACAATTTATTGGTATTATCGCCCTGATGCCCGCCCATGGTTGCAATGTTTCCATGATCCACCATGCGTGTTGAATTTTCCCGGGCCACCCATTCCCGGCTGCACCGGATACCGGCATAACGGAATCCCGGAATTTTCCGAATGGCGCTTAAAAATGGACCAAACCGCCCTTTCACTTCATGTGTAAACGAGTAAATAAGGCGCAGTGATGTATCAATATAAAGCGGAATAATCAGCCGGGAGGAAGCCACCTCATTTTTAATTTTTTTCTGCACATGATCAGGCAAAGAGTCTATAACCACCAGCCCCATGCCAAAAAGCCGATCGATATGGCCGGTGGAATCGCTCCCGACTCTTGGCTTTAAAGGTTTGACACGATACATGTTTTTTAATGTTTCAATGTCCGCCAGTATTTTCTTAAACTTGGGGACCCGCGAACGTGCGAGTGCCCCTTCCTGATTTTTCATCCGCTCAATGATCTCTAAAATCATTTGCTTAATCTGTATGACGTTACCGTTATTTAAGCTCTGCTGAAGCCGGTGAATCTCAGGGATATGATCGACTTTACAATCGGAATAATCTTTGAGGTTAAATATTTCAAGCCGGGTAATTCTGCCATTGCAGTCATAGAGAATCTCTAAGACATCTTCAACTTTCAAATGAGTCAGATTCAGGGTAATGCGATATCCGGAATGAAAGGCGGCCAGTCGGTCAACCATCTGACAGGGTGATAGCTGCATTAGCTGGGGAATTGGTGCGATGGTGCAGGTTTTGTTGATATCGAGGACCGATGGATTCTGTTCGGGCTTTAAAAACCGTTCATGAACCGTATCTGCCGTCATCAGATTCATTTTGACCACCAGCGACTCGATGTGCGCCTGTTCAGTGGCATCTGCCTGAGCGTACCGTTCCTGCAACCGGCACACTTTTTCCCTTAACAGCGGCAGCAGCCGGTCATGAATAAATTTTGCCAGATGAAGCATGGATGCCTGGCCCATGCCCACATATTTATAAAAACGCTCCGAATTCAGCATGGGCAGGTCAATTTCCAGCTCCCGGTTGATGATCAGTCGATGATATTCATTAAATGCATCAAAAATCGCCATCACATAATCCTGCTGGTGATCGGACACGGCCCGTCCGTTATCCATAAATGCCCGGACCGGCTCTTGTTCCTGAAAACGCAGAAAATCCCTTGAATCGGAAAACCCTCTCGGCACCCAGATAATCTGGGCAAACCCTCCGTAAAAAGAAGCAGAGAATTCAATACCGATACGCACCATGATTCCCATAGTGGCAGCGGCTTCCATCAGTTCAGCAGCCGTTTCCGGCCGGATATAATTATAATAAATGACACGCAGACGGCGAATGCCTTTGATCCAGGCATCCATGATCAGGTGGGTGGCCGACTTCCGGCCTTTGGTATTGGCATCATGCACATGATCATCAAAGGCGAGCTGATTCCATTCTTCCGGCATTTCCAACAGATGATATCGCTCCAGATAGTCTCGCACTATTCTGGGCTTTCCGGATGCGACAATAGAGAAATCCCGGGCCAGTTTCAACTGCTGTGTATAATTCCCATGAGCGCGCACCAGTTCCTTCATTATTTCCAGCAACACGCGGGCCGTGTTTTTCTTCAATCCCTGATCCGCACTGCCCAAAACTTCATCCCTGAGGGCACGAAGTGCGTTTAAGCGATTTTCAATCTGACCGCGCTCAAGAGATGCCAGCAGATGAATGACCGCATAGGCAATGCGAAGCCCTTTGGGCTCTGCCATTTCCTTGACACCCCGAGGATGAAAATAATGAAAGAATCGCCGCTGATCATTGAGCTGCGAAGCATCACCGGATATCATATCATTGACAATACTCAGCAGGCGATGATCTCGTTTGTCAAAAAATAGTTTTGAAGTTTGAGAAGACGGGTGTGGATTCAAAAACAGCTCTCCTGATCGTTCGTCCGCAGGTCAAGACGAAAACATCTGATTTAATAAAACACTAACTTTTCAAGATATTATCAAAATCACCCCGGCCTTGTCCATAGAAATAAACCCTGCGTCTCAAAGTTGTCGGCTATCTTTCAGAAAATGACCTCCTGCGATTGTATAAAGCCAATCCTAATTCCGGTATATTATTTTTTTCCACTTCCCTAAAATTTCTGATATGATAGCTTTCAAATATTTATCAGACATTTAATATGACTAAACGACATCGGTGAAAAATTAAAATGGCCCAACGACTCATACAAATATCGTTTTCCGTTGTCCCCCCTGACGACATTGCCCGGATGATAAAAGATATCCAGATAGTAAATATGTGGCAGGATCCGCTGCATCCGGAACGGAATATTCTTCAGGGAGTCAGGCTCCGGACTCAAGTTCATGCTGAAATCCCCCTGGCCGTTTCAGCTTGAGGATAAAATTTCTGTTGAATTCCATTTGGACAACACCCAAAAAACATTCATTAAAAAAGATTCGAAGATCAAAAAAATTGATGACATGGTGGTCAGTGTTAAATTTTCTTCAACGAATACATACAGCGAATCTGACAAGGCGATTGGGTTTTACCTGATGAATTAGATTTCCCGCATTTACCCCTTCCTTTTTCGGGGCAATCTTTGCCTTTAATAATTGATTTTTCTTCACCCTCCTCAATCTTCACATCTTTTCTCCATAATTTCTCCACATTCTTTCATTAATTGTACATGTTCAGATGGCGGCTTACTGGAATTTTGAGAATTTTTATTAGCGGAACTTTCGAGCTTCGCAGTTCTTTTTTCCAGCGCTTCCACTTTTTTTATGTGCAAAGCGATAGTTTGCTCCAGTGAAATGATATATTGTTTGACCGGTTCCGGAGTTGAGTGCCAGTCATCATCTGAAAATGGACGTTTTGCTTTCATACGAGAAAGCGTTACAAATACAAAAATATAGTTTTATTTTTAATTATTTCAATAATTTATATTGAAAATAAAAAACATAGTATCATCAAGAGGTTAAACGATAGTCGTTACCCCCTGAATGGATACAAAATACCCATACTGAAAACATGAACAACTACCCGATTAAAGACCTTATCCGATTACTCTAAACGGCCATTAACATTTTAATATATTTCAATAACAATCTTTTTACCAGGCAGTATCGTCACCGTTTTCTCTTGATTTAATATTGCAAAAGTGTGACAAATCGAAAAAAAAATAATATAACATGATCTTACAATCTACCCATATCCTATAAAACCATCATACACTATATATACGGAAATCAATCATGGGAATTGAAATATTTTTTATTGCTGTCGGAATTTTAATCTTTTTTGCGATCATGGATTTAATCGTCGGGGTTTCCAACGATGCATCCAACTTTCTGAACTCATCCATCGGTTCAAAAGTGGCCCCTTACCATGTAATTATGATTATTGCCAGCTTAGGTATCCTGGCCGGCGTGACCTTTTCCAGCGGCATGATGGAAGTTGCCAGAAAAGGCATTTTTCATCCTCAGTTTTTTACCATGCCCGAGTTGATTACCATCTTTATCGCCGTTATGGTGTCAGATGTTCTTCTTTTAGATCTTTTTAATACCCATGGCCTTCCAACATCCACCACCGTATCCATCGTTTTTGAACTCTTAGGGGCGGCAGTGGCGGTATCTGTTATTAAAATTGCAGCTGCCAACGGCACCGATACCATGTCATTGGGTGAATATATCAATACCGGCAAAGCATTGATGATTGCAGGTGGTATTTTGTTATCCATCATCGTGGCGTTTATCGGCGGCGCCATTGCCCAGTTTATTTCCCGCCTGATTTTTACCTTTGATTATCAACAAAGACTGAAACGATACGGGGCGCTTTGGGGCGGTGTTGCCATGTCAGTCATCACCTTCTTTATCCTGGTCAAAGGATCCAAAGGCGCGTCTTTTATGACCGAAGAAGCAATTACCTGGATCATGGCACACACCCTGCTGATTATGTTTTACATTTTCGCTGTATCCGCAGTGATTTTCCAGATATTATTGACATTTTTTAACGTAAATATTCTCAAACCCATCGTACTGATCGGCACTTTTGCCCTGGCCATGGCATTTGCCGCCAATGATCTGGTTAATTTTATCGGCGTTCCCATGGCCGGACTGCATGCCTATACCACTGCCATGGCCTCTGCGGATCCCTTAAACATCACCATGGGTGCCTTGAGTAAAAAAGTACAGTCCCAGACATTTCTACTGCTGATTGCCGGTGCGATCATGGTCATCACTTTATGGATTTCAAAAAAAGCAAAATCCGTCAGGGAAACCGAACTCAGCTTAGGAAATCAGGATGAAGGCATTGAACGATTTGAATCCATCTGGCTTTCCCGCTCAATCGTGAGCATGGTGGATTCGATTTTTGGTTCTTTAAAAGTTTTTTTCCCTGAAAGCTTCAGAAAATTTGTCAGCCGGCGCTTAAAACCGCGGAACCCCGAGACCGTGATGAAACAGGATGATCAGCCGTCATTTGACCTGATCCGCGCATCCGTTAACCTGATGGTGGCCAGTGCCGTTGTTTCTTATGCTACTTCCATGAAACTGCCTCTGTCCACAACATATGTCACTTTCATGGTCTCTATGGGTTCCTCTTTTTCAGACCAGGCATGGGGCCGTGAAAGTGCCGTATACCGGGTTACCGGTGTGCTGACAGTGATCGGTGGCTGGTTCATGACCGCCTTTATCGCGTTTGTCACCGCTTTTATATTTGCCTCTGTTATTTCATATTTTCAAGTGCCGGGAGCAATTATTATTTTTATTCTGGCAGGCTTTGTTATCTGGAAAAACAAGCAGAAACACGAAGACCGGATAAAAGAAAAAGAAGATATTAAAATCTTTAATATGAAAAAAATAACTGATTCGCACATGGCCATCATGAACACATTTGAACACCTGGCACATTTTCTCCAGGAAATCAGGGAATCATTTGATGTGACATTTGATGCATTGTTCGAAGAAAATGTTGATCTTTTAGCCAAGGAACGAAAAAAATCAAAGCATATACAGCTGAGCGCGAACATCATTATGGCCAATGTATTTAAAGTATTGCGGCTGCAGAATAAAAAGGATGCCAATATATCATACAAATACGCGCAGACGATTCGAAGACTCCAGAAATTATCGGACGGTCATCGTGATACAGTAACACGCGCTTATATTCATATCGGCAATAAACACAATGGCCTTTTGGATATTCAAATCGAAGAACTCAAAAAAATTAAAATTTGCATTCTGGACATTCTTTTAAAAGTCGAAATGTCATTCAATAAAAAAGAAATCGTGGACTATCAAAATATTATCGATCAATATATGTATATGAGGGAACTGGCCGATCATTTTAATCAGGACCAGATTGAAAGAATCCGGAGCGAAGAATCCAAAACCCGCTTGAGTATTCTGTTTTACGCCATAGTGGGCAACTGCCTGATGATGGCCAAACAGAACATCAAACTCCTTGAAATATTTAATGAATCATTCAAATTTGATAAAGAGTTGTCCAACACATATATGACGATTGATTCACAATAGATTTTAAATAAACAGGTGAATGGTGAAACTGTTAGAAAAAATGCCATTTGAAAAATGGTGGGCGGAAGCCAAAGAAAATTATAATCCTGATGAGATTATCAAGTTTCTCTTAAACAATAAAGACAAGCTGGAAGAATCACTGGCAAAACTTGGCGGTAAAAAGCGGCTTTACAGTGCCTCGGACAGGATGTTTTCATTTTTCTCCCGACTGGCCGGGGCTGCGGACAAGATATCTGAAAGAGTACAAAATTACCTGATGCGATTTTCCTGTTTCCGCGGATTTATCGAAAAGGCCAGAGGCTGGAAAAACCATTTAAATTTCAAGGAATTGATTGAGTTTACACGGACAAAATTATATTCTCTCCGCCGTTCTCCGCACAATGAAAAAGCCATCTGGGTACTTGAAGAAATTGTTGAATTTGCATCAAAGCATGGACTGGATATTAACATCCATTTTCCTGAAGCCAGACAAAAACTCCTTGAAAAAAAAAACCAGCTTCTTCAGCACAAGTTTTTTCAGGAATTTTCCAAAACCCGCTTAGAACAGTTTCTGGCCATACAGTTTTCTTTTGACCGGTGTATTTTCCCCGTATTGCCGGACACCGCATTCTGGCACAAATTTTTTGAATTTGCTGAAAGAAAAAAAGTCCTTGATATTATTCTGGTAAACAAATGCGGCAAACGCGTTTCTTTTAGAAAAAATTCTGCCCAGGACATCGCATCCACCGACACCGTTTTAACGCTGCATAAACTTTCCAAGATTAAAAACAAAGGGCACCGGATTTTTTTCGTAGGACATCATGAAGGCTACCTGGGACCTTACTTTGTCAGAAGTGTCATCCGGAAACTGGGTTTTCACAACCTGACCCAAAACTGCAACACCGTGGTCGGCCCCCGGATGTTTTCCAATGTTGTCTTGCGAAATGGCGCGGCAAATGTCGGCAACCTGTTTATCACCGTTCCATCACAAAAAACAACCGCCATCAAGACCATGGGTCTGGCTGAAGAATTACGAAAAACCGCCAAACGGACCCAATGCCTGATCAAGTTACCGGATGCCGGTCTGTATTTAATCAAAAAACTCAGCTACGAAGATTTCATGGCCGCCATGGTGAATGGTGCTCCTGAAACGTTTACGCAATATACCTCATTTTTAGATGAAAAAACAAAACAAGAGTTGATCACTTTTATGGAAACTGAAAATTTTGCAGAATCCATGAAAGATTTTTCTAAAGATGATTATGAACTTTTCAAGAAAATCATGAAAGAAAGCTTTCTCATCTTTCCGGAAGGATCCCGCTCATACATTGACCCGGATGGCGGAGTCGCACTGAAATACATAAATCCAAAATATTTACAGGCATATATGAGACCCGGAGATTTTATTGCCCCCATTAACCTGGTGGGCGGATCAGAGCTTACCCGGGGATGGCACCTGCATTCGGCAACGCTGGGGATTTCCATGGGAGATCCAATAGAAGTAACTACTGAAATTATTGAAAATTATGAAGAAGAAGGGATCAATGTCATGCGGAGCATTGCCCAACTGCCCAATATCAAAGCCGTTCGATTTAAAGAAGAAATTCAGTATAAAAGGGAAAAAGATGAACCGGTGTGAATGGGCAATTCCTGTTCATAATGTCATATCCGGTAAGCTTGTTTTTCTTTTCAATTCAGCAAATGTTGTATATGATGTGTATCTTATTTTTTATTAAAATCATTTTAGACAACATCGATACTGATGACACGAGGACTTACCATGACCATTCAAAAAAAAGCGGCTGAGGCTAAAAATGCATCCATTCAACTGGCAGCTGTGCCGACCCATATAAAAAACAGTGCCTTAAAAGCTATTGCCCGGGCTCTGGAAGCAAAAAAAGACCAGATCATTTCAGCAAACCAGACAGATCTTACAAATGCAGCAAAAGACAATCTTGCTGCCCCGTTGCTAAAACGCCTGAAATTCCAGCAAGATAAAATCACCGAAGCCATTGAAGGTTTAAACAGCGTTATCCGGCTTGAAGATCCGGTAGGGGTAACATCCGACGCATTAGAACTTGACAAAGGGCTTGAACTTTTCAAGGTTAGCAGCCCCATCGGCGTTATCGGTATTGTCTTTGAATCCAGACCGGATGCCCTGGTGCAGATTTCATCTTTGTGCCTGAAAAGCGGAAATGCCGTGATGATGAAAGGCGGCAGTGAAGCTGCCAACACCAACCGGATATTGGCGGATATCATCTCTGAAGCAGCCATTGCCGCCGGAATTCCGAAAGGCTGGCTCGCTCTGCTGGAAGCCCGATCCGATGTTGCGAACATGCTGTCCATGGAAAAATTTATCGATCTGATAATCCCGAGAGGCAGCAACGAATTTGTCAAATACATCATGGATAACACCAACATCCCGGTTCTGGGCCATGCCGACGGCATTTGTCATGTGTATATTGATAAACTGGCAAACATTGAAATGGCCATCAATATTGCCGTGGACAGCAAGTGTCAATATGTAGCGGTATGCAATGCCGCAGAAACGCTTCTGGTGCATAAAAACATTGCCAGAAAAATCCTGCCAAAAATGAAAGCCGCTTTTGAAAAAAAGGGGGTGGAAATCAGGGGGTGTGCGAATACTTTAAAAATAATTGATGTAAAAGCTGCCACGAAAGAAGACTGGCAAACGGAATATTTAGACCTGATCATATCGGTCAAGGTTGTCGACACGCTTGATGATGCTGTAAACCATATCAATACATTCGGTTCCGGTCATACCGATGTTATTGTGACTGAAGACAAAGCAAGAGGTATCAAATTTATGGATTATGTGGATTCAGCAGATGTATTTTTCAACTGCAGCAGCCGGTTTGCCGATGGGTTTCGATATGGACTCGGAGCGGAAGTCGGCATCAGCACCAACAAAATTCATGCCCGGGGTCCTGTGGGTCTTGAGGGGTTGATGATCTACAAATGGCGGCTTATGGGAAACGGCCATGTGGTATCGGATTATTCCGGAACAAATGCCAAAACCTTTACCCATCGAGTGCTGGATAAAAAATTCAACGAATAAGAGTTTCGCTATAAAACGTAGATACAATCAGGGCAGCCGTTCGGATTATTTAGCTTAACCCGACCGTTGCCCTGTTTTTATTAAACTTGATTTGATGGCAAAGAAAAAAGCGTCTATGCTCTTCTTCCTCATCAATGCCCTTTAAAAAAAAATAATCATCCTCTCAACCAAATTCTTACAAACTTTTTGCTTGCCTGGCAGGTGCTAAAGTAATATAAATATAATTATTTGAATTTAAAGAAGTTTATCTTTAAATTGAATAAAAATTCTGTTCCAATACGCTTAAGAGGCTCCCATGAGGATATTTTATAAATTACTTTTTGCAACTCTTCTCACCACATGCCTGGCCTGTGCACATAATCAAATTATTTCGCTTGAGACAAACCAGATTGCCAACGGGATTCAGACAGGCGCACCAGCCCTCCCGTATTTTATTTATTCCAAAATTTCCCTACCGGACCTTAACGAAGAATTTAAAAATTCAAACACCTTGATCACCCTTGAAGACACCTATGATGCGGCATATCAATTTTCTTTTAAGGACATTCCGGCAAACGGCAATACTGACCAGGCATTTGATAATATGGAGACAGCCAGCCAATATTTACAAAGCATTCTAAAATCAAAGGGTGTGAGCCATTATAAAAAATATTTCATGACGGCCTTGGGCACGGCCAGCGATGATGGATATCTATTAATAACAACGATATATCGTCCGGATAATACGATCAATGTTTTTAATAAATTTGATTTCCTTTTTCGACAAACACTAACACCGAAAGACATAGATTTTTACAGGGCATACAGAGCAAATGTTTCAGGAGAATCGCAGGATATAGTTTATGACTGGGCAGCACTGCCTACCGAATGTGTCTCACAACAAGCTTATCAGGCCATTTTACTGACATTGACTGCCAATAAAATTCTGGCACAAAACCGGGATAATGATTACTGGCGCAAGGAAAGGCAATGGATTGCCGGAAACCATCTAGCGGTTTTAGTCAAGCAGGATATGAAAGTCAGCCAGGCATTGGGAATTGAAAAAGGATTTACCCGGCGCCAGGAAATTTACATGCAATAGCCTCCGTTATCACATTTTGTCCCAATCTCATCGGATCAATTTTTCGGGAATAAGATTGGATAATTTGTTATAATGTCAACGTCCGGTTATTTCAGATTTCAGTACGTTAATGATGCTGTGTTAAAAGAATAAAGGTAAAACAATAAAATGAAAGAAACTGTTATTGAAAACATCGCCTACCGCGCAATCAAAGCGATACTCGATGTTATGGCATTGATACCACCTAAAACAGGTGAAAAGATTGCTTTATTTTTATCGAAAATCTGGTTTGTCGTGGATAAGCGGCACAGAAAGATTACCATTGACAATATCACCCATGCATTTGGTGATCAGATGACCGCTGCAGAGATTAACCGGATAGCCCGAAAAACCTTTTTTTATGCGACCAACATGATTTTTGAAACACCCAGGGTTTATGCATTAAAGCCGGGGGATGTTTCAAAGCATTACACGGTTCACGGGCTCCAGCATTTACGGGCTGCACATAATAAGGGTAAAGGGGTTCTGATGTTTTCCGGTCATTTAGGCAATTGGGAGATATCTGTTCAGCTCAACAATATTGCCCGCCTGCAAGTCAGCGGCGTATACCGAAAACTTGATTTTGCGCCTGCGGAAAGATATTTTCATGAAAAAAGGGAGTCAACCGGGAGCCGGCTTTATCCGCTTAAAGGGGCGGTTCATGAGATTTTGCGTGAGCTTGGTATAGGGAACTGCATGGCATTGCTTATCGACCAGAATGCCAAACGGCACCAATCTGTTTTTATAGATTTTTTCGGAAGAACCGCATCTGCCAACATGGGGCCTGCCTATCTGGCCCTTTTGACGGGTGTGCCGGTGATTATGTATTTTTTTGTTCGTGAAAACGGTAAATACCGGTGTGAGTTTTTGCCTGAGCTTCCTGTTATTAATACAGGGGATACGGAAAAGGATCTTATTGTAAATACCCAGATTTTCAACAATGCCCTGGAAGGTATTATACGGCGTTATCCGGATCAGTGGTTCTGGATTCACAACCGTTGGAAAACCCAACCCTTGGCTGAGTAGGAATAGTATATCAACAGCCCGCTAAAGTTTTTCGCCCAAGACCATTGCTTTTTCGATCAGGTCCGCATCATTTTTTGCAGATTTTCTGTCGATTTCAGCGCCGTATTGATGGAGAAATTCAATACTTGCAGCCCCTAAGGACAGGGGGATAATATTCAGCCATTCGTTTAAGTGATCATAGAGTTGGGGGAGCATTTCTGCAGGTTCATTGTCGCCCCGTGAAACAATCGTGATAAACTTTTTTCCGGTGGGAAATTCAAACCGCATCACCGGTTCTCCGGTTTTCGGATCGGTATGTTCCATAAAGCAGTAAAGCCGGTCAATCAGCATTTTAAGCTGAGCGCTGACATGAAACATACAAGATGGGATAATTATTTTTTTCCACGTCCCTAAAGCCTTTTTTCCGATATAAGCTACCGTCTTGACATCTGATCCGATTGGTGTCATAAATAGATCTAAAAATCGAATCTTTATGAGTCGAAACCATTTATGCATTCTATAAAACTGCATTATCCGATAAATAACCTTGACGGCAAGTTGCTTTTACCCGCTGGAAGCGAGCTGAATGATGATACTATCAGGGGGTTACTGGCAGCCAGCGGCCCGGTCAGTTTGAAAACATATCCTTTGATGAATCATGGATCGATAAAGTATGATCTTGTCGACATTCTGAAAACCACGCCTTATAATATCATTTTTTCTGAATCTGATTGTTTTTCTGAAATTATTGATGTGATGAAAAGTATCAAGTTTGTCGCCCCTGTTCTGGATGTACTGGATTTTTTTAAACATCATGATATGCCAACCTATCGGCATATGCTGACAATTTTTGTTTTAACGATATTGATTGCCAGGGACCTGGTGCCGAATTATCGAAAACGGGTTTCAGAGATCGCGTACGGACCGACCCATGATTTTGGGAAAATCTGTGTGCCACTGGATATTATAAAAAAAGAGCTTCCTCTGACCCGTGATGAACTGCATCACCTGCAACATCATACGATTGCCGGATATGTCTTGCTGAGTTACTATTTCAGAGATCCTAAGAGTATTGCCGCACAAGTGGCCAGGGACCATCATGAAAGAATGAATGCGTCAGGCTATCCACGGGGGATAAAACAGCAAGACCTGATGGTGGAGATCGTTGCGGTGTGCGATGTATATGATGCGCTTATTTCAGCCAGGCCTTACCGGCCGGTTTCTTATGATAACCGCACCGCCCTGGATGTATTAACGACGATGGCGGAAAAAGGGGAAGTCGGATGGCGGGTGGTTAAATCGTTGATTGCCCATAACCGCATCTCAAAACCGAAGCATGGCGAAATGGTTGCGTCTCAGAAAAAAAGAGGCACCCCGCCGCTGGATAACTTATACGGTAAACTGTCCGAATAGATTACTGCTGTTTTTTTATGAGGCCTGAAAGGTCACCGTCAGCGACTTAATAAAATTTTTCAATCCTTTCGACCTGTCCGACCGTGGGAATTCGAATCCCCTTTTCAAGTTCGCTGTATCGTGACTGGGGAATCGCAACCGCCTGTCCGACATCTTTGGTTGTTAGTTTTCTTTCAGTTCTTAAGCTTAAAATTTTTTCACCAAACTTATTCATCTCAGCCTCTCCCCGCAATATTTATACTGCCTTCAGATTTTGATAAATGACTGAATAATCCATAATAATCAGCATCAAAGCCGTGGGCCTTTTAAAAAGATTCACGGCTTTTTTTTATTGTTAAACCTAAGGGACGTAGAAAAAAATAATTATCCCATCGTACATGTCTTTTGGGGCAATTATTTCTTTCCATATCCCTAATTTGAGTGATTGCTGATTTATAGCATACCTTGCCGGGAGCAAGTCTGGTCAATAATTTTGACGTTGACACTCAACGCTCTTCCTGTCATAATTTTTTACCAAAAGCAACTAATTGATATTCATGTTTATTTATATGCTATGCCTCTTTGGAGCGTCATGTGGACATTTTTCTAATAAAAACATCCCTTAATCGGACTTTTTCCATTACGGGGAGTATATTGAGATGTTAAAAAACTTTAACACAGTCATCATGTGTGCGTTTCTGCTGTCCTTTTTTTCTGCATCCGCTTACTCGGAAACAGAAACAGATGATTTTCTGGACATGTCGCTTTATGAACTTATGAATGTGAAAGTAACCACTGCCGGAAGACTTTCCCAGAAAATTTCCGAAGCACCGGCGGCCATGAGCGTGGTGACAGCGGAAGATATCCGACTGTCCGGGGCAACTTCCCTGAGCGAGGCCCTGGCCATGGTGCCAGGGGTTCATCTGGGCAAAGCCAGTGCTACTTTTCAGGCTGCCGGCGGAATCAGAGGGTTTCACAAGCTGCCTGCAAATAAGATTGTGCTGTTGATTGACGGGACACCCTGGGCCTATGAAGTCTATGATATTCTTGTGCTGGACCAGATTCCCATTGCCCTGGAGGAGATCGAAAAAATTGAAATTATGAGAGGGCCTGGATCTTCACTGTATGGTGCCAACGCAATGTTCGGAGTCATCAACGTGATTACAAAAAAGCCGGAAACAACCCAAGGGGCGTTGTTTTCCGTGACCGCAGGAGAACAGGAAACCCTGATCAGTACGCTGATGTATGGCGGGGCCGTTGACGAAAATCTGTTTTACCGAATCTCTTTGGGCTGGGACCAGGCGGATAATGGGGATTATATTGCCTGGGCCGCTGATCCGGATAGAAAATACTGGAAAGTCAACACATCTGTCGATTACCGGGTCAATGACAATTCCGAAGTTTCTTTTTTTGCCGGATATCTGAATCCGGAGAAGCAGGATGTGATTCTGGAAAGCACCGGTCCCATTGACTGGTCCGGCGCAGATACATTTAAAACCGTCCTGACCTGGCAGTCCGGAAATCCCAATCTTACCGTCAAAGCCCATTTCAAGGAGACAGACTGGAATAACGGGGAATCATTGGGGGAAAAAGTCCTGAATTTTAAGATGGGCACCAGAGGGATTGAAGTTCAGCACAAGTGGTTCCCGTTTGCCGGAGATACCCTCGTCTGGGGGGCCAATGTGGATCAGAAATTTACCGAAGGGCCTTCCCTCGGCGGAAAACACACCCATGACCTGCCGGGGGTATTTTTGGACAATACCTATGATGTTACGGACCAGATCAGTTTGAATGCGGGTTTGCGGTGCGATAAGCATCCAAATACCGATTATACGGTTTCAAATCGGTTGAGCCTGCTCTATTCACCCCATGAGAGGCACAATTTTCGCTTGACCTGGGGTAATTCCTACCGGAATCCGGATTTTGTGGAAAATTATTACAGCCGGATATCGCCGTATGGCGAAGGTAAATATCTTCATGTATTCGGTCAGGAGGATAATGATCCTGAAAAGGCGGAAACCTATGAGCTGGGGTACTATGGTCAGCTGTCGGAAAAATGTGTTCTCAGCATCAATCTTTTTTATTCCTATCTCGATAATTTCATTTATTTTATTCAGGAAGGCGATCCTTATTTTGATGAAATGCGAAATGGCGTCATTATTCCTTATCCGTTTACTAACATCGGGGATGCCGAACAGTATGGCGCGGAAGTGGAGTTAAACTATCAGATCACCGAGTGGTTGAATGGTGTAGTCAATTATGCTTACAGCGACCAGGAGGCAAAAGACCCCCGGGCCGAGTCCCTGGTGGTCATGACCCCTCGGAATATGGCCAACGGCCAGCTTCGGGCCAGATTTGCAAACGGCATTTCGGCCAATGTCTCTGTCCATTATAAAGATGTTACAGAATGGCGGGAATATTTGTGGGCAAGCCCTGAAGGGGATACAATAGCCGGCGGAAGGGCTGACAGCCATGTGTATGCCAATCTGAGACTGGGGTATGCGTTCGCTCTTTCAGGTAATCATTCGGAAGTTGGGATTGCCGCATTTAATGTATTTAATACAAAATTTGATGAGTATCCGTTAAGCACTTCGGATGTGAGCAGAAGGGTTACGGGCAGCTTTTTAATTCACTTTTAACGGCTTCGTAAAAAGCCCAAATTCTGTGTCGCGCTTCACCCTTCGCAGCTTCAAAGTACGAAAAGTACTTATCATTACGAAGGCTTTGCGCTCCTTGAATTTCTGCTTTTGTACTTTGCCGTCGGAATTCGACTTTTTATATTTTTGATTCAACATCTAATTAATTGAAATATAAGGCAAAAAAAATGGATCTTTCAGGATATCGCATTACCATATCAAATGTAAAAGACTGTCCCTGTTTCCAGGCGGAGGATCAGTTTGCCTGTTCCGGTAATGCAGTGGTTGTTGCCGCAGATACGCATTTTTGCATGGACTTTGCGGAAAGCTTGATTTTCGGACTCGGCAATATCGCTAAAAGCAAGGCTGTGGCCATGGAATTTAAGTGTGTCAGGGGCAGCTCAGGATGTAAAGGGCAGGTGGCATACCGGATTGAAAAAATTGATGAACAGCCGGCAACAAACGGCGATGCGTCAGCAGATCCGAATGTTGGCGCCGTCACAAGGCTTTTGCTGAATCTTCCGATGTTTAAATCCTTTGATCAGCGCAGTATAGATCGCCTGCTTTCATATTTCCATTTTGAACATATTCATGATCTGGGCTTCAAATCCTATCGTAAGGGTAATGTCATTATTCAGCAAGGACAGCCCGGCACGCATCTATATATTATTGTTGCCGGCAGGGTAGAAGTCGTTGATGAAGATGACAATACGATTACTTTCCTGTCAAGCGGAGAGGTATTTGGGGAAATGAGCCTGATCAGCGGCAACCCGGTCAGCGCGACGATAAAAGCGGATATTCCCACCACCGTGTTCCGTCTGGACAGTAAGGACTTTAATAGCGTGCTGCCGAAGTTTCCGGAGCTTCATACGTATTTTGCACGTCTGTTGACCCAGCGACTTGCCAGGAGCAATCGGGAGCGGAATCAGGATCTAACGTCCGGGATGGCCGGTAAATTATCTGAAATGCCGCCGGATGAAGTGCTTCAGACATTGAATATTACGCAGAAAACCGGTGTTCTGGAATTTAGTCTGGCGGACGGTCCGGCAAAAGTCTTTTTTAATGACGGAGAAATGGTTCATGCGGAATATGGAAAATGGAGCGGAATAGAGGCGGTGGCGGCCGTTGTTCAGAATCAGACCGGAAAGTTTAATTTTACCCCGAAATTGCCCCCTGAGGCTTCAGATAAAAAACCGCTGGGAAATTTTATGGGCATATTGATGAATTCCTTAAAAGCTCTGGATGAGCAAATGTCAGAAGATGAAATTTGAAATTTTTTCGGAGGGTTGAATGAAGAATGGACGATCCATAAAAACCAGCACCCGGATTTGCGCAATTATCGGTAACCCGGTTGAACACAGTCTTTCGCCGGCCATTCATAATGCTGCATTTACAGAACTGGGGCTTGATTTTGTGTATGTGGCATTTCGGGTGGAAGATGTCAAACATGCATTGAGCGGAATGCGGGCAATGGAAAATTTTCGCGGCATGAGTGTCACAATTCCCCACAAGATAGAGGCCATGAAGCATGTGGATACCATCGAAGACGTCGACCGCCATATCGGCTCCATTAATACCATTATTAATGACAGCGGAAACCTCCTGGGGCTGGGCACGGATGGCCCGGGTGCGTTAAAAGCCCTCACGGATGCGGGCGTTAATCTTAGCGGTAAAAATATATTGATGCTGGGTGGCGGTGGAGCGGCTCGGGCCATCGCATTCACCCTGGCAAATAATGGGGGAGCCGCAGCCATTGAAATTTTAGATATTAATGAAACAATACGCGATCAATTGACAATGGATTTAACAACCGGCACGAATGCGGTTATTAGGTCAAATTCAATGACGGATCATACGCTTGCAAAAGCCATGGCCGTTGCTGATATTGTGATTCACTGCACGCCTGTCGGTATGCATCCCAAAGAAGGTGTCTCTATCGTTCCGGCAACCTTGTTCCGGCCGGGTCAGGTTGTGTTTGATATTGTTTATACGCCCCTTGAAACAAAACTGCTGGCAGATGCCAAATCTAAAGGCCTTCAGATAATTTCCGGGGTTGACATGTTTATCAATCAGGCCATCTTGCAGTTTGAGCGGTTTACCGGCGTTGACGCACCGGTGGGGGTGATGCGAAGAGTTGTTATGGAGCACTTGAAATCATGAATATGGTGTTGATCGGATACCGGGGAACGGGAAAAAGCGAAGTAGGGGCGATTGTTGCCGATCGCCTGAAGATGACCTGTGTCGGGATGGATGCGGAAATTGTTCGCCGGGCCGGGATATCAATTCCGGAAATCGTTGAGAAATTCGGCTGGGCACGGTTTAGGGATATGGAAACCGAGGTGGCTGTGGATTTTTCAGCCAGGGATCACCTGATTATTGATACCGGCGGCGGCGTGATCGAACGCCCGGAAAATATCGCGGCACTTCAAAAAAATGGCATTATATTCTGGCTGAAGGCTACCGTGGATGTCATCGTATCGCGCATCGCAGATGATACCCAGCGCCCTGCCCTGGTAGAAGGTAAAACCTTTACTGAAGAGATAGCCGAAGTTCTTGAACGACGAATTTCAAAATATGAAAATGCCGCCCAATTTGAAATTGATACGGATCACCTGACACCGGATCAGGTGGCTGAGCAGATTGTCAGCATGTGGCAGAACAAGCCTTAGTGGTACATACAAGGAACGAATTATGTCTCAATCAGTGAGAGTGTCCGGTTTGATCCGATGGCTGATTCTTTTTTTCTTCGTTTTCATGGCCGGGTGTTCCGGCATGAAGTACAGCCTTTATGAAATGGCAATGAATCATGAGCGGAGCAAAGCCGGGCTTGAATTAAAAACCATTGAAGCGGGCGGCAAAACCATCAGTTTGCTGGAAAGTAATCGGGGAAAAAATATGCCCACCATCGTGCTGGTTCATGGATTTACCGCAAACAAGGAAAACTGGGTCCGGTTTGCCGCGTATTTGACAGACGCGTATCATGTGGTTGCCATGGATCTGCCGGGTCACGGAGACAGCGTAAAAGATTTTAATCTGCAGTATGACTTCAGTGACCAGGTCGTTTATGTGAATGAAATTTTAACCCAATTGAATATTAAAAAATTTCATATGGCCGGTAATTCTATGGGCGGCGCTATTGTCGCGCTATACGCAGTAGCCTATCCGGAGAAGGTACAGTCTCTCTTTTTGTTCGATCCGGCCGGAATTCATCGTTACGATTGTGAACTCAACCGGTGCCTTGCCAAAGGGGAGAATCCTTTAATTGCAGGTTGTGAGGATGATTTCTATGATTTAATAGACCTTGCGTTAGAAGAAAAGCCGTTTATTCCCTGGCCGATTACCAGAGTCATGGCTGAAAAAGCCGTTGCAAATGAGGCTATCAATAAAAAGATTTTTGCGGATTTAAGCGGCGAGCACGGCTATTGTTTTGAGTCGGAAATTCAAAAGATCATAACACCGACTTTAATTCTCTGGGGAGCGGAAGATCGCCTTATTGATGTAAAAAATGCCGCCATTTTTCATGAAGAAATACCGAATTCCCGAGTGATGATTCTGAAGGGCGTCGGCCACGCAGCAATGATTGAAGTGCCTGAAAAATCATCAAAGATATATATTGATTTTATCTCATCGATTCAATGTCCTACCGGAGAAATCGCAGCAGATGCTGAAAAAGGAAGTATCTGAGCAGGGAAATATAAAAAATGTGGATTTTGTGAAAGAGTTTGGCAGCGATACTGGTTTCTGGAAATCTTTTGCCGAAGGCATTGACAAGATTGAAATTAAAGAAAAAAGCCTGCTGATCCGTTTGAAACAATAGGCTCGCTTAATTAACCGCAGGGCTCTTTGTTTTCAAAAAAAACTCAAACACATAATCTACAGTACCCGTATAACTGAAGAGGATATGCAGTAAAAAAATATTCTGTTAATAAAATAAGATCCGGCACAAGTTTGTCAAATTGGGTCGCAGCCTTCAAGAAACCGTACACAATCGATAAAATTTGATTTGCCAATCAACAGACGCTGAAGTTGTAGAAAAGTTTTATTTCTTTAAATCCAATGGTTTATTTTTTTGTGAATTTGAGAAAAGAAATGAGCAGATTAATTTTTTTGGGAGGGATAAGATTGTCGATGATTTTTTTTGTATATATTCAAAACACTTAAAGCTGACTCTGTCATTTTATGTATTTAAAACTATGCCCTTTAAGTATTGACATAGTCATGGCTTTTCAGGTTCCCGTGGTTTGTGCTACAGGAAAAAATAGTAAGCATAACACTGCTTTAATTTGACATGTTTTTAAGTTTTTGTTGTTATATTAAGTATTTAAATAAAAATCACTTGACTTAAGGAGTTAGTAGTGTTTTGAATTATAGGTATTCTTGATTTATGTGATTAGTGGTCATTTAATAATTAATAAGGTGGCGCAAATTTGAATACGAATAATTTGATCGCCAAGATAAAATCAGGTCTCAGGATTTATGATATGAAATCCGAGGCCGGGAATTCCTTCTGATGCGGGAACTTGAAAATTATCCAAATATTTTGAAAAATGTTTTTGAAGCGAATCAATATGAGAATATTGTCGATTCAAATTTTTTAAATGCCTACATCCCCCATAATTTCCCAATTCCCCGCATTGATGACCCCCGCAAAATCAAGCCATCCAATGGCGGTGTAAAACGTCACCCCGCATATGTCAAATCATCGGAAATAAACCAGGTTTTCAATTATATTGGGTTTATCAAGCGCATTAACAACAGGGACTATGCAAAGTATCTTCCCATGCTGTTTCAGGAGCTGAGACATTTTGTCCGGGTCATTGAAGAAATTATTTATGCCCCCTCGATTTCTATTTCTGAAGATATTTATGTTGAGCTGGATACGGGATTGCAGAATTTTTTTGATGCCTATCATTCGCGGTTATGCGATAAAGACAGCTGGGTGGAAGAAATATGGAAAAACCAGAAGCAGTTTCTTGAACAAATCGATATGTTTTTAAAAACATTAAAAATCAACGGCCAGGTCTTTGACTTAAAATCCGATCCCTTACATGAAGATATCGTTGCGTTTTGCAAAAATTATTTCCATGATGAAAGAAAAGATCCGCCAGGTGAAACAGATATTAATTTTGTTGCAAACTGTTGTTCAAAGGCAGCCATTGATGATAAGCCAAAAACCATCTGGTCCGGCGACAGACACATTACCCGTATTTTAAAAGCAATTTATCGCCATTCAGATCTTGCCAAAACGTTTCCCCAGATTTACCTTCGCGCAAATTATCTGCCATTTTACTTTAATCAGATATTTCCTGAAAAAGACGTTTAAAACGCTCAATTTAGGTTTGATGCTTTCGTAAAAAGTATCCAGATGGCTAAGAGAAAAGTTCCACCAATACCATAAAATTTGGCAAGGCGTAGTGATTTTTCAGACAAGAAATCATACATGTAGTATCTTGAGTGGCTGAGAAATTGCTACAACGCAGTAGATGGGTCTTTTTACGACGCCATCAGGTTTGATTCAAAATACTGCGATCACCTTGTGGTATAAAAAATTGATATTCGTAAGATAGGGTGTTAAGCTGATTCGTGAGCAGCTGATCTTGGCTTTCAGGCATGTGCTGTCAGCATGTTAAAGCTGTGTTCATAAAAATTAATTAAATACAACCACGAACATTAAAGGGTTATCCATGAAAAAGGAGCTTTTATTTATTACGGTTATTGGTGAAGACAAAAAAGGCATTGTCGCCAAAATATCAAACTTTTTATATAAAAAAGATATTAATATCGAGGATATCAATCAGCGGATTATGGGGGACGGTTATTTTGTTATGACCATGCTGGTAGATATCAAAAATTCGATCATTCCCATGGAAAAAATCACCCGGGAACTGGAAAAAATCGGCAAATCCCTTGAACTCAGAGTTCAGCTTCAGCACGAAAATATATTTAAAATGATGCACAGAGTATAACCATGACAATATCTGTAGAAGAAGTATATGAGACCGCGAGCATGACCCTGTATCAGAACCTTGATATCAGGACTACTACACTGGGCATTAACCTGAAAGACTGTATTCATTCGGATTTTAAGGTGTTTCGGGAAAATGTTTATGACAAGATCTATTCCAATGCCGTTAAGCTTGTGGAACAGGCCCGGATTCTTGAAATGAAATACGGCATTCCGATTGCCAATAAGCGCATTTCTATAACACCGATCAGTCTGGTTATGGAAAGCCATTGCGAAAAAAATAAGTTTATTCAGATGGCGCAAACCCTTGATCAGGCCGCAGCGGATGCCGGGATTGATTTTATCGGCGGGTTTGGCGCACTGGTGCAGAAAGGGCTGACAAAATCCGACCGAATGCTCATTGAGGTGCTTCCTGATGTGCTGTCGAAAACCGACCGGGTGTGTTCTTTTTTAAATGTCGGTTCAAATGTAGCCGGGTTAAACCTGGATGCGGTGAACTTGTTGGGGAAAATGCTCAAACAGACTGCCGGAAAAAGTAAAAATGCCATCGGGTGCGCCAAGTTCGTCGTATTTGTTAATGCGCCGGAGGATAACCCGTTTATGGCCGGCGCGTTTCATGGGGTAGGTGAAGGCGATATTACTTTAAATGTTGGCATCAGCGGACCGGGCGTGGTCAAAAACGTTGTGGCCCAGAACCGGGAATGTGATTTAACCCAGCTGTCTGAAGTGATTAAGCGAACCGTATTTAAAATTACCCGTGCCGGTGAACTGGTGGGGCGGGAACTGGCTGCCGCTTTAAAAATTCCGTTCGGCATTGTGGATATCTCTCTGGCATCGACAACGGCGGCAGGCGATTCTGTGGCCAATGTGATAGAGGCGTTCGGAATAGAGCACATCGGTGCCCACGGGTCAACCCTTGCGATCGCATTGCTGATGGATGCGGTTAAAAAAGGCGGGGCCATGGCCAGCGGAAATGTGGGCGGTTTAAGCGGCACATTTATTCCGGTGAGTGAAGACGAAGGGATGATCGATGCGGTCCGGAAAGGTGCGTTGGGTTTAGATAAGCTGGAGGCGTTGACGTCGGTTTGTTCTGTGGGACTGGATATGTTTGCCATTCCCGGTGATGTGCCGGAAGAAACCATTAATGCGATTATTGCCGATGAACTTGCCATCGGTATTATCAATAATAAAACCACAGCAGTCCGCGTGATTCCGGTACCCGGGAAAAAAGCCGGAGGTTCGGTAAAATTCGGTGGGCTCTTAGGCACTGCTCCGGTGATGAAAGTCAACCCGTTTTCAGCAAAAGATTTTTTAAAACGGGGTGGACGCCTGCCTGCACCGGTAACCAGTATGCGAAATTGATTTTTGTAATCATTCACAGGGCACCGCACCTGCTTTGTTCCCGAGCATTTGAAGTACAAAAGTACGTCTGCCTACTCGGCGCCTCGCATCTGCAGCACCCTGTGAATGATTACGTTTTTTAACTTTATGAGTTCGGAAATAGACTTTTCAGTGGGCTAGGCTAAAATGGATTTGATTGAGATTCGATACGTCTTCAAGTTTAACGGTCTGCATGAGACGGTAGATATAAAATTAGATGCTGATACTCTTGAAATTGTCAACAAACCCGGCGGTAACCTGCCGGCCTGGGCGCAGCTCGATTTTCACAAATGCCCCCATTGTCCCTTGGATACCGGCATCCATTCGGTTTGTCCCGTAGCAGAGTGCCTTGTTGATATCGTTGCCCGATTTGATAAGATTTTGTCTTATGATGAAGTCGACCTGGAGATCATTACATCAGCGCGCAAAGTATTCCAGCATACCACGGCGCAAAGGGGTATCGGTTCTTTACTCGGGATTCTTTTCCCCGCCAGCGGCTGCCCGCATATTGCTTTTTTTAAACCAATGGTTCGTTTCCACTTGCCAATGGCTACTCGGGAGGAGACTATTTTTCGTGCAACCGGAATGTACCTGCTGGCACAGTATTATCTTGAAAAACAGGGGCGAAAAGTCGATTTTGATTTTGCCGGCCTGACCCAGATCTATGAAAATTTAAATGTGCTAAACATCCATATGGCGGAACGCTTAAGAGGTGCCACCCAGTCTGATTCTTCAATAAATGCCATTATTATGCTGGATGTGTTTACCCATGCATTGCCGTTTGTCATAGAAGACCAGCTGGAAGAAATTCGGAATTTATTCACGCCGTATTTTTCAGATTTTTATCAGCGCATCAACAAAGAATGATCTTAA
>JAQIBZ010000657.1 GCA_027858815.1 Desulfobacteraceae bacterium | reverse complement strand
TGTTCGGAAATAATCCGCCAGAATACACCGGCGTCCGGCGTGCCGACCGGTTTGCCTTCAAAAAGAATCGTCGTACAGCCTTTGAACAGAGGCGCGTAGACGATATAAGAATGTCCCACCACCCAGCCTACATCCGACGCTGCCCACCAGACATCGTCTTCATCAATGTCGTATACTGCTTTCATGGTCCATTTTAAAGCTACCAGATGCCCCCCGTTATCTCTTACAACCCCTTTGGGTTGACCGGTGGTTCCGGATGTGTAGAGGATGTAAAGCGGATCAGTTGCTGCAACCGAAACACATTCGGCCGGTTTTGCAGTATTCATTTCTTCTTCCCAGTTCAGATCTCTTCCGTCAATCATGGATGCGGTTTCCTGGGGGCGCTGGTAGATAACGCATTTTTCGGGTTTTATAGATGAAATTTCAATGGCTTCGTCTAATAGCGGTTTGTATTTGATGATCCGTTGTCCTTCAATGCCGCAGGATGCAGATACAATAACTCTCGGCTTGGCATCTTCGATCCGGGTTGCCAGTTCTTTGGCAGCAAACCCGCCGAAAACAACCGAATGAACGGCGCCGATACGTGCGCAGGCAAGCATGGCAAAGGCGGCTTCAGGAATCATGGGCATATAGAGAAGTACACGGTCTCCTTTTACAACTCCCTGTGCTGCAAGAACACCGGCAAATTTTGCTACAATATCTCTGACTTCGGAATACGTATACTTCTTGACCGTATTGGTTATCGGGCTGTCATAGATAATGGCAATTTTTTCACCCCGTCCGCGTTCATCCACATGATAATCCAGCGCATTGTAACAGGTGTTGAGTTCTCCGCCTACAAACCAGCGGTAAAGGGGTTTATTCGAATCATCCAGCACTTTGTCCCATTTTTTATACCAATGGCAGTCTTCGGCAACCTGGCCCCAGAACGTTTCCGGGTCATTCATAGATTCCTGATATACTTTATCATAATGATTGGTCATAAATTTTCTCCCTTTATAAGTGTTTTCGACTCATATCTTCTTGCAACAGGAGATTCGTTTCCCTGACACATAAAATTATTTATATCGAAAATCCGGCAAAAGGTAAAAGGTTTTTGATAACGAAGTTAATAAAAATAAACACTGTTTATAGATAGAGCGTTTATGAACAAGGATATGCGATTGTCGATGCCCGTCTGATTCGTGACACCAATGTATCATAGCTGCTTCCGACGTAATTATTGCAGCCATCTACCTTGCAGGTCCCTCTGCTTTCCGAATACCTCAGAACCTGGTGAAAAGAGCCTGGGTTTTTAACAAAGCCATCAACATTGTTGATAAATTTTACAAATCATGCTTATTTCTTTTGCATAAGGATTAACAGGGGGTGTCCCCCTTTCATAATTTAAAAAGGAGATTAGACAATGACGACAAATGAAGAAACAACGACAAAGGAAGAAACAACGGCAAAACCTCTCTGGCTGTTAATTGAAGAGAAATTCCTTGAACTGAATGTGCAGGAACTTTCAGGCCAGGGCAAGGAAGCGGCGGTTAAAAAAATAGCCGGTGAATTCGATGATGCCGGTTATAATTTTTCGAAGACCGGGGGGTTGCTGCTGCAACTGAGATGGGCAATGGACGACATGCTGGCAGTCGGGCGGCCGATGTTAAAGGATCTTAACGATGCGATCGCGACATTGACACTGGAAGAAGCGCTTGAGCCTTTTTCAGCGACCACAAACCTTCTCAATGACCTTGGCGGAACATGGAAAGAAATCAAAAAAGCCGAACGCAGAATCGTTGTGATTGGGTTCGTCAAGAAGGCAAGAATTGATTTGCTCGTCAAAAAAGCAAAAGAACTGACCGGCGATGAAAGTATCCGCTTTCTCATCAGTGAAGACGTGGCATCTGAAATGATCATTAGCGAATTGGGCATTACAGGAGAAAAACTGGCCGAAGTTACTGCAGCGATTGCCGCAGAAAAAGCAGAAATTGAAAGGGTGGCGACACTGCTTGCGGCGGTGGATGGCAAGACTGACGCGGAAAGGGTAAAACACCTGGTTACGAATAATGTTGCTGAAGATCTGATCATAGAGATGGCAAAAGTCGACAAGGCTGCGATTGACGGTGTCAAAAAAGCCATGGAAGAGGAAATCAAGGAACAAGAACGGCTGGCAGCAGAAGCAGCGGCCAAGAAAAAGGCAGAGGCTGAAGGGCCTTCTTTGGATGCAATTGCTCCGGAGCAGTTGATTGAATTCATCGACTCCATTCGCGAAATCATGGAATTCAGTGAAGAGGAGAAAGAAATCAGGGTCATGTGCGAGCAAAGTTCCATCCCCAAGAGCCTGGTGGACATTGCTGTTTCCGATCCTGATAAACTGGATGAACTGGAAAAAAACGCACAGGGATAATATTGATGTTCTCGTAAAAAATATCAAGATGGCTAAGATAAAAGTTCCACCAATACCATAAAATATGGCAAGGCGTAGTGGTTTTTCAGGATTGAGATAATACATTTAGTATATTGGAAGTCTGAAAAACCACTATAACGCCGTCGATGGGACTTCCAAATAACTTAATTTCTGACGGTGCAACAAATTGTAGGGATTCCATGCCCGTCAATTCCATTCATCGGCTTTGCATCATCTGGTCATGCAGTCTTTCCGCCCTCAGGCAAAAGGCTTCGAGCTTTGCATGAATCACCTGGGGAAATGGAGAACCGTCACTTTCAATCGCCAGAAAAGGAAGATCCTCAACATCTTTAAGAATCGACTTCAACCGCATGTCTTTCGGGGCGGTCGCCAGCTTATCCGTCCGGTTCATGGTCTCGTTTAATATCGCCTCGGACATCCGGTTCGGCATGCAGCCGAACGGCCCGATAGCAATGACACCGCATGCCTGGATCGCAACTTCGGTAATGGCGCTTCCAACGGTTAAGACCACTTCACCCGTCAAATTGGGTGAAACATAGGGCCTGGCGGTCTCGATGATGGTATCCATATCCACCACCTCCGCATGCGTAAGACCTGATTTTCTCAGTAACGCCTTCAGACGTTTTTCATGTTTGGCCATGACGCGCTTTTTTATCATAAAACCCAATTTTTCCAGCAGCGTCATGGACATATAGACCAGATTCTTATCGACCAGGTAGTCCGAATAAATTATCCATTCCGCAATGGGCGCACAGACGGTGGCAAATCCCCTTTTGGCCAGGACTTCGGTCAGATACCGGCGAGACAGCCCGTCCCGTCGGACAAACATCTCCCCGGAAAGAGAAATCATCGGCATTTCTTCCGGCGGCCGTTTCATGGGAATTTCGCCCAGATTCCAGCTTGATTTTTGAAGCTGATTTTCCAGTCCCGCAAAATTTTCTGTCTCAAGGGATTTCAGTATTCGACCCCATTCTTTTTCGAGCAGGTCCATTGCTTCGTTCACATCCTTGGCATTGGCGAGAATCATGGAACGGATATCTTCCATGACGTCTGATACAATAACCGCCCACCAGGCCTTTATCTGAAAATCATTTCCAAGACCCGCGTAACTGTTTTCAGAGGAAAGAGACAAAAGCGCCACATCCGGAATGTTCAATCGCTTGATTAAATCCTCCATAAACACATAATACTGGCCGAACCGGCACGGCCCCGAACCGGTGGGCATAAAATAAACAACGATTTCGCCGTCCTTTTTATGGTTTTGAATATAATTCAGCAATGATCCGGTGGTCAGCAACAGCGGCAGACACTCTTTGCAACTCGTGTTGGCCCGGCCGAGTTTAAGAATCGCATCGTCTGACGGCGGATGAACAAACGTGTTATACCCTTTTGATTGAAAGACTGCGCCCAGGGCTTTCGTTGCAAACAGGCCCAGTGAAGGGAAAAGGATTGTGACGGCCGGATCTGTCATGGGAATGGTTTTTCCGGATGATGTGGTCACCATCGGGATACCATTTTCAAGAGAAATCCCGGATGCCCTGTACGGGATTACTCTGTCCGGGATATTTTCCTGTTCTTCGAGCTGCCGGAATGTCGCCACAATATCCAGATACGCCTCTATCCGTGTTTCAATCCCTGCATCCGCCGAATGACTGTCAAGCTCAAGAGTCAGGGAGGGTTTTTTGCCCATGATGCTTCGAAAATAACCGACGAGGAATGAATCCGGTCCGCAAGAAAAATTGGTGATGTAGGTGCCGAAAAGCTGGGGATGTTTTTTTACAAGCCGGGCCGCCTTCAAAATCCGCTGGCCCATTCCCCAGTACATGTGCTTTTTATCCCTTTCCTCCTCAAGACTGAGAAAGTCGATGGGAATGACCTGGACGCCCCTGGACACCAGCTTGTGAGGAATCCCCATGTTGGCTTCTTCCACATACCCGTTGTAGGATCTGGCAAATATCACCATTGCCGTTCTGTCAGGATCGGATTCCAGATCTGCCATCACCTGTTTACCGATTTCTGTCATCTCCTTTAAGCACGCATTCTGTGTGCATACCGCTTTTTTAAATGCGCTGACGGCCTTGTTTTTTGCTTCGCCCATCTTCGCCGCCGTTTCAACAAACGCATCAACAGCGGTTTCAAGTCCTTTCCTGAGATCCAGAAGCGGCGTCAGTACCTGTGTTCCCTTTGCTTTTAATTTTTTAATCGAGTCTCTGAATGTGGTCTGCAAAAAAAATGTTTCACCCTGAACAAACGGGCATAATTGTGAGCTTGCATCTCCACTGATACTGGGTACGGTTTTAAAATGCGGAAGAAATATAAAATCCGGCGGATCGTCCGCCTCGATCAATGAATAGAAAAACCCATGAGCCAGTTCCGCAGGATAGCAGAAAGCCGCTCCCCGCCGGTCGATCCCTTCCTGGGACGGTTCATCCGGCAAGATGAGTTCATAACCGAGTTCGGTGAAAAAAGTTGAATAAAGCGGGTAATACGTATTCACCAAAAAACTTCGGTTGATCCACACCCGGCCCTTCGGCGTTGTCTTCTCCGGCAGTGCCGCCGCATATTTATCAAAAACAAGCGATTGCCGGAGCTTTACCAGATCAAGTGATTTAATGTCATAGGCAATATTGCGTCTTAAATTGTAATACCGGTTACAGGCACCGCCAAAAGGATATTTTTCCCCCTCTAACTCGATCATGGCAATATGGCATTTTCGGTCACATTTTTCTTTTCCGCCGCCGCATATGAATGATTTGCCATACTTTACCTCGCGGGCCGCAAGGGATTTAAGGTCAAACAATCCCTCGGCAAGGAAGTTGTTTTCAATCCGTTTCTTCACCTCCAGCGCCACGCCAAAGGCACCCATCAAACCGGGTTCCGGAGGGACAATGATCGGTTTGCCCACAAGGGCGGCCATAGCCAGTGGAATGGCATGGTTATAGCATACACCGCCCTGCATAAAGATTTTCTCTCCCACCTGCCGGTTCCCTTTGACGCGGTTTGAATAGTTCATGCAGATGGAATAGACCAGCCCGGCAATAATATCCTCATGTGCCACGCCTTCATGAATTGCATTCTTAATATCCGACGAGATAAATGCGGCGCACTGGTCGTTAAAGTTCGGCGGCCGCTTTCCTTTCATCGCAATGTCTGCGATATCTTCCATGGCAACATTCAACGATTCATGCGCAGACTCTTCAAGAAATGAACCGGTGCCTGCGGAACACGCCTCGTTCATGGCATAATCGGAAGATACGCCGTTGGTAATATAGGTGTATTTTGCGTCCTGACCGCCGATTTCAAAGATCGTATCCACCTTATCATCAAAAAATACGGCGGCGGCCGCATGGGCAATGATCTCGTTGATCACGCCATCCGTCATGGCATGAAGTCCGGCAATCTGGCGGCCGGAGCCGCAGACGCCCAGGCCTGTAATTTTGATGCCGGCGGGATCAACTTCGGATGCTACCTGCTCAAGGATCGATTCGTAGCATTTTCGCGATGCGCCGACCGGATCTCCGTTGGTCCTCAGATAAATAGTGGCAAGCATGGCATTGTCGTCTTTTCGCAAGAGTACCGCCTTGGTGGTGGTAGATCCTACGTCAAGGCCAAGAATGCAGTTGTCTCCCTCCCTTGCCGTGTCTGTTTTAATGGTTTTGAATTCTACCTGATCCATGAAATCTGACAAAGGCGGCAGAGATTCAAACGGTTCAATCTCTGTTCTGAAAAGCGACGCTTTTCCGGGAAACGGGGCAGTATCGTGGTCCAGCGCCCACAACGCCGTACCCAGGGCCTCAAAATACGGGGCTTCTTCCGGAACAATCAGCCCGGGGATTTCTGCCTTCAGGTTGTTGATCATCATCTTGTTCAATGCGGTTCCGCCGGTCACCATAATATTTTTGCGATCCACTTTTTTCAAAAGCTCCAGGACCTTGTTCGACATCATGACACACAGTCCGGCGGTCACCTGTGATTTGGGAATTCCCTTGTTGGTGGCATGGGTGCAGTCCGATTTGCAAAACACGGAACACCGGCCGGATACATGGTAAGGTTTTTCATTCCCGGTCCAGTCCTCAATCGTTTCAAGAGAAACGTCCATTCGTCGAAGCTGCTGGAGAAAGAACTCCCCGGTGCCGGACGCGCATTTATTGCCGGTCAGCACGTTGGATATTTTCCCGCTACTGTCCAGCACATAAGTCATGAAAGTTTCACCCCCGGCCGACACCACCGCCGGGCAGACAACATCTTCCGGTTTTACGAACTTGAACGCATATTCAACCGCTTCCGGCTCTGAAATGGCGGACAGGTTGACAAACTTATGAAATTTTCTTCCGGTCACCGCAATTTTATCAAATATGTCAAAATCGAGCTCATTCACAACAGACATCAGGGTCTGTTTCGGATCACCGCCATGGGAATGAACCGAAAAGTCAACAACCCGCGTGCCATTGTTTTTTTCTGCACTGCCCATTTGGTTGCCGTTGATGTTGGCCTCCACCAGTACGACGGATATGGTGGAAGCGCCCAGGCAAATGCCGAGGCTCATTGTTTTTTCATAAGCTTGTACGTCAACTATTTGTGTTGTTTTTACCATGCCGTCTTTCATCAGAATTTATGCTCCTAAAATACGTGTATCATTCAATCAAATTAGTGGTTGAACGGGGAAGTCTCATCATCGCTTTTTTTCTGTCATTATCGAGGAAGGTACGACCGAAGCAATCTCATTATCGACAGGGGATTACTTTGTCGTTCGTTCCTCACTCCTCGTAATGACAATCAGGATTTAGAGTTTTTTGTTCAGGCACAAATTAGAATATATCTTATTTTATTGGTTCCTGTTTGGGCGCCATTCCACCGATAAAATCCGGTTTATAAAATACTCTGCCGGAAACTTTTGCCCCAATCACTTCAAGCCAGTCCGCAAGTTCGTGGTTGCAATTATGGAAAATCCAATACGGCACGCTATATTTTACAAAATAAACACGCTCGTCCGGATTATAATATTCACTCTCAGCTTTGGCATCGTAAGACTTTTGCAGTTTATTCCGTAGCGTTATTACTTTATCTGCGGGGGCGAAAAAAGAAACAGCCATTTCGCAGTCCTTAAATCTGTCGCAAATCGTGTCTCCCGGATTCCAGGCAGTAGACTTTCTACCCATACACCCAGGCGTTAAAAAGGTCATGTTTTTAAATGCTGTCCATGGGTCTCTCTTGTTTAGTGCGAACAATTCCCAGTCTCCGTAAGTGAACTCGGTCAATAACCCGTCATCATAAAATGCCAGAGAATGGTGCCCCCACGTAGAATATTTAATTAAATATACTTTCGTCATGTCAGGCGCTGTTGCGGGAAGCTTTAACTTTGTAGAACACGCGGTAAGCATTAAAAATCCAATGCCTGAAATAGCGATGATCGAAATAAATTTTAATAATAATGCAATGGTCATATCGCTCATTAAGCTATGGGATAATTCGGGTTCCCTTCCGGGCTTACAAATGCCCAGCCTTTCCGGGCCGTATCATCAATTGTGCCTGTCACATCCGCATATCAAAATGCTTATCAGAATCAAAAGATTTTTCGGTCCACGCCGGTATTGAGGTCCGTAACTGTATCCAAATGCTTTCAAAATCAAATCCCCTTAAATTAATACATTTATCCATTATCAGTTAATAAAAAAGGAGTCAATTAGGGTTTCAGGTTCGGTTTTATGTCAGGCATTATTCTTGGGATTACGTGTGACTATTGCCTTTTTTCACCTGAAAAAAGGTTCTTATATATCTCACACTCGACAATATTAAGGATAGGCCGATGGTTGTATATAAAATGGCCAGATATTGCTTTGGAATTGCAGAGTGGCGCAATATTGCACCCATTATAATCATGACCGTAATGGTCAGATAACTTTTCCATGGAATAAAGGCAAACAGGCATTTTTTCTCGTCCATGGGGAGGATTCGATCCAGATTTTTGTCAACGATCTTTAAAAAACCGAAATGGTGGACCATTAACGCGAAGACCACCCCTGTTGTGCCAAACGAATAAAAGGTTGTACGGGATACTGTTGACAGCCATGAAAATGCCAGAGACAAAAGCATTGTGCCAACACATGCCCACGTTAATCCGGCAAGAAATATCAAGACGGTTTTGGTGACGGCAGGTTTAAATTTATCCATGTTTTTCATAATATATTGCCGTATTTTTTCGGATCTGATCAAGGATCTCACTGTACGTGGTACCGTCTTCCGGCAATTTTATTTGCAGGTTGCGGTTACTGATGGCGAGTCTTTTGGCAATCATATCGATTTGGGGAATTTTTTCCTCCAGCATTTTGGTAATCTGGTGGCCGACTTTTTGTGTATACGTTGCCTTTTGGCTTTGCGTAGATAACATTTAAAAATTGGCAGGTATGATATGATCATAATTTGCTGATTAACTTATTTATTTTTTCATAAAATGTCAATCTTTTTGCGCCAGATGCCATTGTTGAACCCTCGTATGTTTGTATATATGCGTGCCCTTTTCATCGAAAAGGATATAAATGGATTTGATATACATTTTTTATTGACGCGGGGTTGCGTTAATTTATAAAAAATGAAAATAAATCTCATCGGCTGTTTTTATCCTTTCAAATGATAATGGGCAGGCGTCTGAATTTTTTTGATGAATCGATCAGGATAACCTGATTATATAACTTGAATTGTTCAATTTGGGTATAATAAACACGGAGGCGATATGAACGGTGCGGAACTGCTGTTGAAAACAGCTATAGAGGCAGGGGTAGAGGTCTGTTTTTCAAATCCGGGAACCACTGAAATGCCCTTAGTCAATGCCTTTGATAAATACCCCGGTATCCGGCCGGTTCTCGGGTTGTTTGAGGGTGTCTGCACGGGGGCGGCCGACGGATATGCCCGCATGGCTCAAAAGCCGGCCATGGTGCTGCTACATCTGGGACCGGGATTCGGCAACGGGATTGCCAACCTGCATAATGCAAAAAGGGCAAAAACGCCTTTGTTTAATGTCGTGGGCGAGCACGCAAGCTGGCATTTGCCCTATGATCCGCTTCTGGCTATGGATATTGAAGCGCTGGCCGGAAGTGTTTCTCAGTGGTTTCATACGGTTCAAGGCCCTGATGAAATCATGTCAGATACTGCCCGGGCCATTGCATCGGCCGGAAAAGGGGGAATTTCCACCCTAATCGTTCCCTGTGACTATCAATGGTCTGATGTCGGTGAAGTTGGGGATGGGGAAAATTCAATTCCCACGCCGGATAAACAGCCGGTGGATAAGGAATTAATTAAAACCGCAGCAGATCTTCTTTTAACCAAAAAAAAATGCGCATTGATTATCGGCGGCCAGGCAGCTTCCAAAAAAGGGTTGGCAACATTGGCCCGAATCAAGTCTGCGGTTTCATGTGATCTCTATTATGAAACATTTCCGGCGCGCATTGAACAGGGCGCCGGATATCCGGATATGTCCCGGCTTCCTTATTTGCCGGAAATGGCCATCGACCTTTTAAAACAATATGAAATCGTTCTCTGTCTCGGGGTCCGCGAACCCGTGTCTTTTTTCGGATATCCGGATATGCCGAGTCTTTTTACCAATGACACCCAGAAGAAATTGATCATTGAGACAAGGGATGAAGGCATTCTCGACGCTTTAAACGATATTGCTGCTATTGTTAAAGCACCGGATCAGGCAGACCCGGAACTTCTTTCATCTTATAATCCTCCGTCAATTCCTTCCGGTAAACTGGACGGTGCAAAAGCCGGCCAGGTTGTTGCAGCGCTGCAGCCGGAAAATGCCATTGTGATGGAGGAGGCGATTACAAACGGTTTTGTCTATCATTTAATGATAAATAATATTCGTCCGTTTACCATGCTGACGCTCACCGGCGGTGCCATTGGTCAGGGCCCGGCTTGTGCTGCCGGAGCCGCAATTGCCTGTCCGGATCGCCCGGTGATTGATTACCAGGCAGACGGCAGTGCCATGTACACGGTCCAGTCTTTGTGGACCCAGGCCCGGGAAAATTTAAATGTCACCACGTTGATCTGTTCCAATCGCAGTTATGATATTTTAAATATGGAGATGACCAGGTCCGGAAACACCAGCCCTGGGGATAGTGCAAAACGCATGACTGACCTGACCGGAATCGACTGGGTGAAGATGGGTGAGGCGCAAGGCGTGCCCTCGGTTTCTGTGCATACCTGTGAAGCGCTGGCAGAGGCTTTTGAAAAATCATTGGCAGAAGAGGGGCCGCATTTGATTGAAATGCAGATCTGAGTTATAGAGGCAAATAGAATTAATTCATTAATTTTGACTTTACTTATCATGGATGTCTTCACAGAATATCGGTTAAATCCTTACAAAAAAATCAACAAACAGGGATAGAAGAACGTCAAATTATATGTTAGTGTGAAAACGAAATTATTTTCAAATCGTTACATTGCCAACAATAAATTGGAGCAACGCTTTAAATCCAGAAAAATCAATATCTCAAATTGCTACGATAAATTGAATAGGTCAGATTGTTTTTGGCTTGGGCTCTCAGGATTTCAGGTAAGAGATTGATAAATTATTCGTCTGTCTGGTTTAAATTCATCAAAAGGAGTAAACTATGAGATCAAATGTTACTATATCAATATTTGTCATTATAACAATATTGTGTCTATTTACTGTTTCCTGTGAAAAGAAGAAACAGGGGAAGGTAATAGTTTCCGAGCAGGAGTTTGTTTTAAGACAGAATACAGAAAATCAATTCACAATTGATGCAAAGGGCAAAATCAGAAATGTTGGTGATGTCGACGTGAAAAAAGTTGTTGTCACCGGATACTGCCGATCCTGTAGTGAATTATGGATTGTCGGTCAATGGGTGATTTCGCCTGACATAGAAAAAATGCCCTATCAAAAGGATATCATCAACTATATAGCAGCAGGAAGTGAAGAATCATTCAGCTTCAAAGGAATCGCGGACATGTTATTGAGAGCAGACAGAAAAACTCCAGAACTGCCAGAAAAGCTGGAAGTTGTTATCGAGTCCTTTGATACTGTGGAAGAATAGATATATCGTTTACCATTAATAATTAAAAGTGGAAAAGGACCATCGATTTAATTTGTCAATTTGTCTTTACCCTGCTTGTTTTCCAATAATTTTTTCTCAAGTTTTGCCTCAATGACCAGTCTGTCGCGATTTTTCTGTATGTCAGCCTGTTGTTTTATTATTTCATTCTTCGTTTTATACGATAAATATGCTTTTAAGATCATATAAGCGCCGCCCAATATTACCACGCCGAGAATTACCCATTTTAATTCGGATATTGTTTTATAACTTATTTTACCCAGAAATACGAGCAGGTCCGGAACCATCCAGTAAAGAAAGACAATTAAGATGACGGTGGAACCTAAAGAATAAATATTTAATCTGCCAAGGGTTGAAAAAAGTTTTTCAAATCTTGTTTCTTCAAAATCAGAAACCGGCTTACCCTTTTTTTTTCTCTCTTCATCTTCATCATCTTTTTTAGAATGAAAAACATCTGCAAAAACTTTTACAATGAAAACAAGAAATAAAATTAAAACCAGAGGAATACATATGGATAAAGCGATCCAGGCTCTTGTGGGAAATTTATTATCTATAGCTACACGGGTAAGGACAAATCCTTCCTTTTTAAAGTTTTCAATACCATATATGTTCTTAAATTCAGTGAGATGATTCTCATTATAAACATCTTCATAAACAAGATTATTATTTGAGTTATAAATTTTTAAGATATGCTGATTTCCTGAATATCCCACGCAAACCATTAAAATTCCGAGTTCAATCATTGCAAAAGTAAATATTATCAGAGACAAACCCGGAACATGTTTCTCAACCATTTCAAGTAATTTCTTCTCACTCACTGCTGAATCCTTTTCTATGAGATTTTTTAAAACACTGCACTAAAAGTAAAAGCCTATACTTTTATTTGATTCAATTTGTAAACCCTCTTTACCCGATTATTCCCTCAACTCAAAAGACGGTTAAATATTGGCATCAAAGAATTGTTTTTTCAACCGGCTAATCGTTCGTGGACATTTAAAAATAGATTTTTATAAATCACAGCATATTTGTATGTACTTGTACATTTGAAACGAATCTTTACAAGCCATTGTTATAGGGGTATATAGATATTATTGATTATACAGTTAATTGTCATACCGACTATTATAGGAAGAAAATGAAAGAATTAATTAGCATATATCCTGTGGTTATTGAAATCCCCATTGCATGGGGAAATATGGACGCATTTCAGCATGTAAACAATACCGTATATTTCAAGCATTTTGAAAGTGCTAGAATTGCTTATTTTGAAAAAATTAATTTTCTTGAGGTCATGAATCAAACAGGTATCGGCCCTATACTTGCGTCAACGCAATGCAGATTTAAAATTCCTTTAACCTATCCGGACCATGTCACGGTGGGGGCCAGGGTGGACACGATAGAAAAAGATCGTTTTATAATGAAATATGCGGTCATCAGTCACAGGCTTGATAAAATAGCTGCATTCGGGGAAGGGGAGCTTGTTATGTTTGATTATCAAAACAATATAAAATCATTTATTCCGGATGAAATAAAAAATAGAATCATCGACCTTGAGAAAACTGTGGGGCAGGATGTTCAAGGATAAGATGAATTGTCGAATAGGGGTAAGTATATCATAATATAAAAAATTAAAATGATGATGAATATAAAAACAGCCAACACGATCTTGTATTGTCGAAAGTGGAAAGAAAGTGTTTTCCTTGCTCGACGGCCAGGAAAAGCTTGTGTCCAAGGCGATGGTAACGATGATGGCGGTTCCGGTATCTGATTTATAAATAGAAACAGGACAAAATTTCATATGAAAATATCTGTAATACTCGCCCATCCTGACAAAAAAAGTTTTAATCATGCGATAGCTTTGACTGCCGTTACAAATTTTTTTGATGCGGGAACAGTTTTGCCTTCACCTGAAGTGTATCAGCTATTTCATAAAATGAGTTAATATCGGTTATACCCTGTTTTACTTCATTGACCATTCCGGAAATCAGACACCCCGGAATTCTGTTAACGCCGAATGTTGGTAGCGGAGGAATAAATCGAAACGATTCATCCACCATTGCCGGTTTAAATAACTCCACTCCGGCGCTTTTCAGTTTTGAACGGGTTGACGGCGACATATCCGGGTAGGTGTCGTCCCCCCATATTTGACCGTTTACCGCGTGCTCAGCATAAGGTGCCGCATCGTCACCAGTTGGCGTCAGCACCAGCACAGCATCCGCTTTGCGGATATGTACAGGATCATTGCTGTAAATTGTATTGCCTTTTGTTTCATCTTGCGTATAGATCGGGTCAATGGCGAAAATCTGTTTGTAGTTTTCTTTTATTTTCGGGAGAAGTCCTTTGCCAATGAATCCACCGCCCCCGAGGATGCATAAGACAGCATTTTTTGTGTCCTTGCCTTTCTTTGAAATCATTTGGGCGCATATTCTGTCCATTGTGTATATTGTCCCCAGTGATGCATCGACCAAAGGAGCCTGGTTGTTTGGTGACCCAGCTTTTTGCAGCAGACTGGGCCATGAACCGGCCAGAGAGACACTACGGGAAAATGGGAAAAAAGTCGGAATCTTTTCAGTGATTTCAGTTAGACGGGCACCATCCACATTTTGTAAAACGTCTTTTGTCGTACCATAAACACCTATCATACCAGGCCTGATCATCAATCCGAGAGGAGTAATGTCGGGAATCGGGAAATGTTCATAAACCCATTTGAACATATAGTTTTTAATATATTTGTCATTTCCCGGATAAAACATAAATACCAGCTTGGGACGCCAGCACCAGCGGAAAATGAGTCTCCAGGACCAGGAGGCAGTGATAACAATCGTACTTGATAAACTCAGCTTGATAAAGGAAACAAGTTTCATGATTTACCCGTTATCTTTGTTTGGGGTTGATTTTAAAAAAATCCATGACACGAATGGCACTATGTGTCAAATTATATTAAACTTAACCAATGAGTTCTGCGGAGACACTTTAGAACCGCTGCCGCATCTTGATAATGCCAGTTTCCGTAGTATCATTGAGCATCGCCGTACCAAGGGCAACGATTACGATCGGATTGACATTTATCAGTAAGCGCCGAAAGGTGTAAATACTATAATACAAAGGAGTTGAATGATGAATACCGAAAATGATCAGATTCAGAAAATCAAACAGACCGTCATTAACGTGGTTACCAACCCGGTCGGATTCTTCAAGGATATGCCGGTTACCGGTGGATTTGCAGATCCGATGGTATTTCTGGCAGCCATGGGATTTGTTTCAGGTGTTATTCAGGCGTTCTTGTCGATTATCGGGCTTGGTTATAAGGTTTCTTTTTTCATGGCAATTGCCTCGATTATTTTTGTCCCGCTCATGGTTGTCATTTTCAGCTTTATCGGGGCAGGAATTTTCTTTGTTATCTGGAAGCTCATGGGTTCTGAACAATCTTTTGAGGCAGCTTACCGGTGTGTGGCATATGCGGCGGCAATTTCTCCGTTAACCACGCTCATCGGTATTATTCCATACCTGGGGGCGGTGATCTTGATGGGTTGGATGCTGTTTTTAATGGTGACGGCATCACAGGAAGTTCATCAGCAGGAATCCCAAAAATCCTGGATTGTGCTTGGTATTATTTTCGGACTGTTCACGTTGCTGAATCTCAACTCTCAATATGCAGCCAGAAACATTGAAGAAGGGATGAAAAAATATAACAGGCAAATGGAACAGATGGAAGACATGACGCCGGAAGAAGCGGGCAGGGCCATGGGAAAATTTTTTAATGGGTTTAACCAAGGCAGTGAGAAGGAATAATTATTTTAAAACCACTTCAATCCGTTGTTTTTTAGATGACCGATTTGATTTTATAAGCCGGGTTTTTTAAGCCCGGCTTTTTTTCAATTAATTATTCATCACGTCGACAGATTCCGCCACAAAAAGCATTTCCCCGTCTTTTTGCGTCATTTTTCCAACCACTTTTACGAAGGTTGCAGTTTCCGGCATGTTGCCATCCCAAAGAACTGAAAGTGTCGGTGTCATTTTGGTTGCACTGCACTTGGACGTATCGGCTTTCATGGGGCATGCTTTATCACAATTTTCGGCAACAACTTCGGCATTTGTTTGGGCGCTGGCTTTTTTTCCCGTCATGGGGCAGGTCTTTTCAACCGTTTTTGCTGCAGCCATGGGACATCCTTTGCTGCTTTCATAGAGCATTGTTTTCCCATGGATTTGTGACCGGATTTTACATCCGGATGATCAATTAAGCTGATCAGCTTATCCTGGGGAAATACCTTGCTGACAAAACCGCGGACAATGACATTATCAGTATTCTGACGTTAAATTTTTATGCGGTCAAGTTTTAAAACCTGAGAAACGACAATCCCTAATCCAAAGGCAATTCCCATATTTTTGGTTGCCACGGCAATACCGGCAATCAGAAAAGCGGTAAAAAAATCTTTTTTGTTGTCCAGATCCCTGACGATTAATGCAAGTTCAAGGCCGGCAAACATTAAAAGAACGCCTAAGATAGCATTGGGAATGGTTGAGAAAATACTGATCCCTGTTTTGCCTAAAATCAGCGCAACTGAAACAAAGATAATGCCGATCATCAGGTTGGAGCCACCGGTCCGTGCGCCGAAACGATGATGGGCGGCCAATCCCCCGGCTCCGTGACACATGGGCATCGCCCCAATCAGGCCCGTAAAGAAATTAAATATCCCCATATCCAGAGCCAGCGATTTATGAGTGACCCGGCATGACTGATCTTCGCCAAACAGGTTTTTAGACGTGTCCGCCGTGCCCATGATGGCATTACCGATGGTCAGCGGGATTTGGGGAATGACAAGAAGAATCAGGGCATTCCAGTAATCTTCAGCTCCGGGAACATAAAGAGAAAGCGGTGTCGGCCCAAGCAGCCAGTTGATTTTGGCACCCCCGCCCAGCAGGACACCGGCAAAAATACCGGTAAAAATCAAAACAAGGGCTGCCGGATAGCGGCGACTGGAAATGAAAACAAGTCCGAGCAGAAAGCCGCCAATACCGATGATCAGGTTAAACGGTATCACGCTCTGGGAAAAACCGTTGCCACCTCCCATTGATACACTATTGACAAAAAGTTCCGGAGTGTTGACCAGGGAGATGCCTTTGATCATTAGGATAAAGCCAAGCCCAAGCTGAATCCCCCTGACAATGGGGCGGGTAAAAAACCTGGAAATATGGTCGATTGCGCCCGTGATTGCCAGAAGTGTGAGAATAATTCCGAAAAGAATTCCTGTGGCAGACATGACCGGCAGGGTGATTTTGTCCGGAAAAGCAATGGCAATTGCTGCGACCACCTTTAACGGTTGGATCGGGATCGGAAGGCGGTAGTAATATCCGGTCACCAGGTAAAAGAGTCCCACCATGAGAAAAATCGGGGTAAATCCGAGGTCGTTGATTGTAATCAGGGCAACAGACAGGGGGATCAGTGTTCCCAGTTCCCCGAGAGACCCGGCAAATTCCATCCGGTTGAATTGAAATTCATTCAGTTTTTTCAGGTTCATTCGCAAATTCCGTTCAAAAAAAATTAGAATAAGATGCTGAAATATCGATTCCATAATCATTTTAAAGTAATTTCCATAATCTGCAAATATCCAAAAAAAGTCAATCAGGATCGGCAGGAAAATAAGGATTTTTAATATCGGGATCATTAATTATTTTTTATTCAGGAATTCAATAGCGTTGACGATGGTTTTGTGTTGTGAAATAATGACGTTAATTTTAATCAAATTAGCTAATTAAGGTGAAACTGTGACAAAAACGGATATCGGATTTAGCGAAGCCTTCCAGCTGGTGATGGCGCATGTATCAACTATCGGAACAGAGAGTATACCCATTGATAATGCGGCGGGAAAGGTAGCTGCACAGGATATTTTTGCTTTAATTGATTCACCGTCTGTTGATGTATCGCTTAAGGACGGGTATGCGGTTATATCAAATGATATTTCAGGCGCATCGATTGACAGACCGGTTAAATTGAAAGTCATTGAAACGGTTGCTGCCGGCGGTAAATCTGGTCATTGTCTTCGCTCAGGAGAGACCATCCGGATTTTGACCGGTGCGCCCTTGCCGAGTGGTGCTCAGGCAGTTCTTGCAGAGGAGTATACTGCTGAAAATGTCGATTTTATAGATGCCCAGGCTGATGCCCATCCCGGTAGAAATGTGCTGGAAAAAGGTGCAGACGTAAAAAAAGGTCATGTACTTGTAAAGGCAGGAATAAGGCTGACCCCGCAGAGTGTCGGATTGCTGGTAGCCGGTGGTGTTCTTGAAGTGAAGGTATATAGAAAACCAAAAATCGGTTTGCTGGCAACCGGCAGTGAGGTCATTATGCCTGGGCAGACCATGCTTCCCGGAAAGGTTTTTGCCAGCAATGTTTTTTTCCAGAAGTCCTGGCTGGTAATGCTGGGTTTTGACGTTCGGGTTTTGTCAGCCATTGACTCTGTAGATCAAAGTGCAGAAGCGTTGATTGATTTGAGTGAAAAATGCGATGTGGTAATTACATCCGGTGGCGCCTGGAAGGGAGATCGGGATCTGATTGCAAAAGTCATTAGATCCCTGGGAGGCGAATTGGTATTTCACCGGTTGCGTTTAGTTCCTGGAAAAGCCACGGGAATGGGATCTATAAACACTGCGAAGGTATTTTGCCTTTCCGGCGGGCCAGCAGCCAATATGTTTGGATTTGTAATGCTTGCATTGCCTGCATTGTACAAAATGTCAGGTATTAAAAGTCTTCCTTTTCAGTCTTTTAAAGGAATTCTGGGAAAAGAGATTTCCGGGGAAAAAGACTGGACCAACCTTGTTCAGTGTCAGATTGTCAAAAATGGATCGGATATTTTGCTGAGTCCCAGGAGAATGAAGAGCCGATTGATTTCTATGGCTACCAATCATGCGATTGTTGTGATTCCGGAAGGAGTGGAAAAATTTAAAGCCGGTGATACGGTTCCGTTTATTTGTCTGGATACGGACTTGTTTGCATTCCAAATCTAATATGGCTTCTACAATAAGATCTGATTCTCCAGCGACCGTGATTCACCAGCTGAAATTGTGACAATAGCGGGCTTGCCCTTGACCGGACATTTAAATGTGCAGATACCGCACCCGATGCAGCGCTCCAGATCCACAAAGGGTAGCTGGACATCGATCTTTTGACCATCGGGTTTTATAATGACATCATTTTTAAAATAAATGGCTTTTGGTGATGTGGGACAGTGTTCTTCGCATACTATACAGGCCGTGTTGGCGTTCCATGGCAGACAGCGCCCCCGGTCAATATACGCCGATCCGATGCGAACCGGCGTTTCAATTTTCCTTTTTGCGGTAAGTTCAGCGATGGCACCGGTGGGGCATACGCTGGTGCAGAGAGTGCAGGTATATTCGCAGTAGCCCATCGTCATAATCAGGTTCGGTGTCCAGAATCCCGCTAAACCCGCTTCAGTTAATGCCGGGTTAAGCACATTGGTGGGACAGACTTTCATGCACAGACCGCATCGCAGGCAGCGATCCAGAAATTCCGGTTCCGGTAGTGAGCCTGGCGGGCGAATGAGGTCCGGGGATACTGTTTTTGAAACTTTACCGTCCAAACGGCCTAAAAACGGCAGAGAAACACCGGCCACCAGTCCTCCCATTACTGCCCTTCGACCGACGTCTGTTTTCAACGTTTTTTCGGACAAATGTCTGAACCGAAAGCTCAGGGCATCTTCTTTGCAGGCGTTGGTGCAGTTAAAACATAAAAGGCATTCCGCATTCCGCCATTGTTCACCGGGTTCCGGCGCAGCGGCACCCTGGCAGGTTTTGACGCACGCGCCGCAATGGGTGCATTTTTCTTCGTCTTTGGATAGTATCAGAATGTTGAATCTTGAAAAAATACCCAGCAGCGCGCCCAGCGGGCAGAGGACCCGGCACCAGAATCGGGGCCGGATGCGGTTTAAAAACAGAATGATCAGAAACAGAATACCGATGACCCACCCGGTCTGAAACGCTTTGTCCTCATAGCCGAAAAGCGGGGCAGCCAAACCTTCCAGGCCGTATCCCAGGTAATTGAACACTTTGATATCGCTGAAAGCCAGTGCTTCAAAAAAATCTCTTAAACCAATACCCATGCCAGGAAGTATGGATACGGTCAGGCTTCGGAATAAAAAAGAAATGGGATCCATCAGCCCGGCATAGTTTGCACCCACTGCGGCGGCCGCGATAAATACAATCATCAGAAAATATTTAATCCGGCGGCGGTTATCCGATCTGTTGGCATTAATCATGGCCTTGCCTTTTAAAGAAGGCCTGATTGCTCCGGTCATATGATGGATGGTGCCGAACGGGCAGACAAAAGAGCAGAAAAAACGGCCGAATATGATGGTTGTGATAAGCAGTCCAATGGCCCAGCCGAATCCGGCCAGCCACTGGCGGGCGGAAACCATTGATGCCAGCCAGACCAGTGGATCGAGCTGAAAAAAGAAGGTTACCGGGTTTTTTATCCGGATGTCCTGGATTTCTGCAAAGGACTGGGAATAGTCCATGTAAACATCCTGAGGGAGTTTGCTCCCGATCAGGAGCCAGATGAACAGGCAGAGAAAAAACGCCTGACAAAATCGGCGGATCCAGACCAGATGCTTTGGCTTCACAAAATCACCGAATGCTGTTTAACTTTAGCCAGATCCATTGTGCCCAGCCCCCATTTATCCCCTAATTTTATAAACCCGATATCTTCCGGTTTTTTGCCGAACAGCAGAGCCCCTTTGGCATCGGCAGCCACCGGGTCCTGGCTTAAAATCAAACGGTTCACCACCTTGACATCAGACGGGCTTCCACCGGATGGGCCGTTTGAAATCATGATCCGGGTGGCATCGATCAAGGTAATCTGCGGTTTAAAAAACTGGGCCAGATCAACAATGGTCTGATGGATATCCTGATGAAGGGCACTGCGCCGGCCGCCCACACCCCCAATCCAGTTTTTCATGCCCAGGGTCAGGCCGCTTAAACCATGAACTTTTGCCACCGGCAGATTGATGACTTTATCTGCTTCCACCAATGGCGTAAACACCGGCCAGACATCCAATCGGTTGCCGTGCAGATTCATTTTTTTCATCATAGAGGACCGGGGGTGAATGAGATCGGCACCGGTTTTTTGTGCCACCTGCCTGGCACCTGTGATTGCAAAGCATCGTTTGGCATCATGGATGGTATTGTCGGCAATGCGGACTTTTGCAGCACCGGCCTCCTGGCAGAGTTCGATCACGGCTTCCAGAACTTCCGGATTGGTCGTGGCTGCCAGGCTGGGTTCACGGGCCCAGGAAATATTCGGCTTGATGATTACCACGTCGCCTTTGTTGATGAAACGGTTCATTCCTCCGGCTTTTTCAAAAACATTGCGGGTCAGTTCCCGGACAGAATAACCGGGTGTTTGACCCAGACCTTCCACAAGCCATCGATCAGGTGTCTCAGCCGCATTTACAAAGCTTGAGGTGAATGCCAGGGGAAGATTCGCGGCCGCAAAAATACTGCCGGATATTTTACAGATTTTTTTAAGGGAATCTCTTCGGGTAATCGACTGGTTTTTCATCGGGTGCCTCCATATTATATTGAAGGTATTTTAAAGAATGACTCCAAAAATTATAAATGCTAACTTATAGTAAAGCCTGTTAAAAAGTAAGCTCTAAAATTCGATTCTTTGGGTCCGAAAGCCGTTTGTGGCTCAAAATTTAACGAAATGGCCCTGCTGTCCGTTTTAGATTAAGCTTTTTCTACCCGGTGATTTTTTTTTAACCCTTTTATTTTTCCTGTAAAGGCGGTTTATTTTTATAACTGGGTGTTGACTTAACTCGGCTCAAGCACGGGTTGTTTCTTGCGTCTTTTTTACTGTTTGGTTATCAACTATCCGATATGATATCCTTTTAGATCATTAAGCTATGCCGCAAAAGGCAATGGCCTTTGTTTCTGTATGGTTTTTTTTGCTTTTCGCGTTCCCGCTAATTCCAGCAGCAACGTCGCCATCGTCGTGAAAGTCGTTCGGGCAACAAGGGCAGATTGACTTCTTACGCGAACCTGTTCAAGCCCTTCGCGTTTTTTAAATAAATTAAAGGGGCGTTCACCGTTCTTCCGTATTTCCAGAGCCCGGGAAACCGCATCACTGCCATGTCGAATACGCTGAAAATATCCGTTGTCAAAAGGGATATGTCTGAATTGGGGACATAATTCAGATCGTAAACATTGGCCTGACTGAGCACCACATTTAAATTCATGACCTTGTTCTTCAATCCCGATATAATCCATTGCAATATCACAATGATCGTCAAATGTTACCTGCAAGGTGTGCGGGTCAATATTTTTCGGAAGGCAAACCTTTGAACCTGGCGGAGTGATCAAATGCGCACCGCTTTGCGCAAACACAGCACCTCCGTTGTCATGGTAAGCCTCATCGGCGGTAATCAGATTTATATCCAGACCTATAGCTTGACCCAAAGCAATCAACGGTGCAAGAAAGTTGCTGTCATGATGATTGGCCGCTGCTAACAGAGAAATCAGCGGAATGGCCTGCCCAGTCTCAGGATTAATGGCAGTCAGGGTATGCATTCGGTAGCCCACCACATATATCGATTTGTCTCGTTTTTTACGCCGCACACCGCAGTCGCAATCAATATCATCGTAAATACGTATTTTTTTGCCTTTGATGGTTAATGTGGCTAACAGTTGCTGGCGCTCAACGGCCAACTCGCTGGAATCGACACAATGGACAAGGCCTTGATCCAAAAGCCCATGCTCTCTGACTTGATATAAAATGTATACGGTCAAATTTACCAGTTGTGTAAAGGTCAGGCTACCCCTGAATTGGCACAACTGAATATGGCTGAACATCTGTTTGCGATTGAGCGGTAATCCAATAAAGGCGCGATCCTGTTTGTTGCCCATACCAATATAAGGACTGGACTCTTTGTGTCCCTTATAAGCTTTGTCATCACCGCAAAACTTGCGGTAGCTAATTTCCGGATACTTGATTGCTTTGAGGAGTTCGGCCCGCAGGAAAGTAGCAGGCAAAAGATCGCGCATACTTGGCGAATACCCATCATAGCTTAACAATTGGTTGACGATCCGGTCGTCGATTAAGGCATCAATAGCCTTTAATTCTTCATCCTTGATTGCCGGATGACCTTTGGACCGGTTGAATTTAAATAATACGCTGCTCTCATAGCTTTCGACAAATCGCTTCATTTCATCTATGGTCATGATCCCGGCAGTAGCCATTTGATCCTCGATTCCAAGCAGCTCTGCCTTGGACGCTTTTGGCGGGCTGCTAAAATCATAATTTCGGGTAACCTCTTCAAAAGCTCCTCGGGCAATGGCTTTCTTTTCCTTCTTAGTCAGTCTCCGCCAGAAAGGATACTGTGTTTTGAGTTGTTTTCTTATTTGTCGCTTGATATCTTTATGCTGCATGAAAAAGCTCCTTTTTGAAGTTTTTTATTTGCTTGATAATTTACCTCATTATAGGGGCTTTTTCATGCTTAAGCAACTGATATTTTAATATTTTTTTACGATTTTCTTAACACCCTTT
>JAQIBZ010000280.1 GCA_027858815.1 Desulfobacteraceae bacterium | reverse complement strand
CCTATCGATAATATGGCCAAGCTGGTGGAAGGTATTTATGTGGACTGGGCCCGGTATGCCTGGTGGACCATTGGTGTTTCGTTTGCTTCTATCCTGGTGTTTCTCGCGTTGAGTATTATTATATTTAATAAGCGGGATGTGTGGCATTAACACCACCTGGCTTCGTAAAAACCTCAAATCCTATTTTAGCTTTGGGTTGCACTGCATTCTTCGTCTTCAATCTTATGCCGGGGGAGCAGCCCAGCTACGCCTCATTTCTTAGAATTTGTCCGTCTTGAATTTGATGTTTTTTCTTTGCCAGCTGAATATTCGTTTTTGGCACTCACTTGTTTGCGGTTGTTTATATGGCGTTAAAACCCGGCTTAAAGTGCTCATTTATAGACATAAACTCCGCTTTTGCGTCGGATTTTGCCTTGTCTTCTCTACGCTCATAACGTTTTCAGCAACCAGTTAATTTATCCGTTTTTTTTGCATCAGGATCAGTCAATTTTATAGTTTTTTTGTCACTCCGCTCAAACGTTTGCTCCCTTTTTTCATGGAAACCATCGTCTCTCAGCTGTTTTGCAATGGGGAATGCCCCGGCGTTTATTTTTTGTCTGAACCTATCCGTAGTTACTCAATACCCTGTGTTATGTAAGGATACAAAGCCGATGATGGAAACTATCGTCGGAGGTGATGCCCATTGTGATGTGGCCCTGCCCTGATGGTTTCCGTGGGTTATGGGGACAAATTGTTTGAGCGGATAAATGGCATTGAACCTGTCTGATTTCGACAAACGGGATAGGCAAAAAGAATCTTAGGCATCCACTTAATCAGCGAGTTTTTGTCCCCGCCACGGAAGCCTTCATGGCAGTGGTTACCGTAGCACAGGGTGGGTTCTTTTGTTACTTTTCTTGCCCATCAAGAAAAGTAAAAGAAAAAAACAGATTAATGTTGGTTCCTTTGAATGTGAATAGTCCAAGATTAAGACCCATTCACCTTTCTTAAAGCCGTTTTTTTGTTGTTAAAAAGGTGGGTTTAAGATCATAAATAACTCCGTTCTTGATATCTATTTTGTTAATTTTCATTGAGTTGATTATTTGGTCTGACAAGAGTTCCCTGTTGATTAAGATGTAAAAAATATGTTGACAATAAATTTATTGTCAACTATTTTAACAATGAATCTATTGTTAAAAAGGAGTGCGATATGGACATCAACACCGGAGCCCCTGCCAGGGGAGATAATTTTTACTTTAGAAAAAATATCATCAGCAAGGCCTGGGACTTGATCGAGTCGGGTAATCATATCCTGATTGCAGCCCCCCGGCGCGTTGGAAAAACGTCTGTCATGTATTACTTAAAGGATAACCCGAAAAAGAATTTTGATTTTCTGTTTCTGGATACGGAATCGATTAATAATGAAAATGAGTTTTTCAGGAGGGTGGTCAACAAGGTTTTAAAAACGCCTGCGATCAAGTCTTCACAAAAGATTCTAACGTCTCTCCAGAAACACATGCCGTCGATTAAAAAAATTGGGAAAGATGGTATCGAATTCGGTGTTAAAGATGTCCTTGATTATTTCGAGGTGCTTAAAAAAATCTTAAAATCAATTGATACGGAATATGGCCAAACAATCATTATGCTCGACGAATTCCCTCAGACTCTTGAAAATATTATTGTCGATGAAGGGGAACAAGCCGGACGGCATTTTTTGCACAGCAACCGGGAGCTAAGGCAGGATGAAGAAGTGATCAACCATGTTCAATTTATTTATACGGGCTCCATTGGTCTTGAAAATATTGTCGGGAAAATGAATGCCCCAAAAACCATTAATGATTTATCCCGATTGGTTATCCCGCCGCTCAAACCAGTTGAAGCAAAAGATTTGGTCAAACGACTTTTGCAAAACGTTCCCTTTAAATTGTCAGATCTGTTAATTGATTATATTTTTGGAAAAATCGAATGGCTGATTCCTTTTTATATTCAACTGGCCATAGAGGGATTAAAAGATTTGTATCGAGACGAGGAGCTTAAAAGTATAGCAAAAACAGATATTGACCGGATGTTTGAAAATATGCTGGACCAGAGGAATCATTTTGAGCACTGGCATTCAAGGTTGCGGACAACATTAAAAGGCGATGAATATAATTTTTCTAAACAGCTTTTAAATATTATTTCGGAAAATGAAACAATCCAGTCGGCTGAAATATATAATATAGCAGTCAAATACAAGGTTGAAGATACATTCAAGGATCTTGTCGGGGCTCTGGTTTATGACGGTTATATCAATAATAGTGATGATAAGAAAATGTATCGCTTTAACTCACCAATATTAAGAATGTGGTGGAGGCAAAATGTCGCCAGTTGATTTACCCAAAATATACAATCCGGCGTTGCAGTCAAAGCAGGAATTAATCGAAAATTTTGTTGTCCGGGCAAAGCTGTTTAGAGAAATTTTTGATGATATCAAACGATCAAAAATGCAGCATCCGGAACAGCATTATATTATCCAGGGAAACCGGGGGCAGGGCAAAACCACGATGCTCCTGCGAATTGCCTATGAAATTAAAAATGACCCGAAACTTTCAAAACGAATGATTCCGGTCATCTTTAATGAAGAGCAGTACAGCATTACCAAGTTGTTTAAATTGTGGGAGTCGATTGCGGAATATCTGGATGAATCCAATGGGATTAACGGTCTCTATGAAAAAATGCAGGCACTCGATTTTGATGATGATTATGAATTCCAGTGTTTTGAACTGCTGGAAAGAACGCTGATTGAGCACAAAAAGAAGCTGATTCTGTTTATCGATAATATTGATGAGATGTTTGAAAAATTTTCAAAAAAAGAACATCACCGGCTCAGGGAAGTGTTTATGGAGTCTGCGGAAATCCGGGTAATCGGCGCCTCTTCCGTGTGTCTTGAATTTCACCATGATTATGGAAAGCCCTTTTACCATTTTTTCAAGATGCCGTATCTCAAGGGGTTAACCACAACAGAAACCAAAAAATTATTGCTGGGGTTGGGCCGGCATTACAAAAAAGAGCGGGTCAATCATATTGTTAAAAACCAGCCCGGCAGGATTGAAGCATTGCGGCGGCTGACTGGCGGGGTGATCCGGACCATTATTATTCTTTTTGAAATTTTTGTAGACGATGAAAACGGCAATGCGTTTAAGGACCTGGAAAAAATACTCGACAGCGTAACACCTTTGTATAAGCACCGGATGGATAAGCTTTCTGCTCAGCAACAGGAGATTGTCGATTTTATCGCGTTAAACTGGGATGCAGTCACCACCAAAGAGATTGCAAAAAAAACAAGAATACAAAGTAAGGCTGTGTCCGCTCAACTGGGACAGCTGGAAAAATTCCATATTATTGAAAAGGAAAAAACAAATACCAAAAATTATTTATACCGGATACATGAACGTTTTTTTAATATCTGGTACCTGATGCGTTTGGGACGAAAGTGGGATGAACGACGGGTCCGTTTTATTGTCGAATTTTTGCAGATCTGGTGCGATGAAGAAGAACTCGAAAGCCGTGCTCACCGACATCTTCATGCTTTAAGTCAGGGTAAAATCGTTGACCGCCATGCATTGATGATGACTGAAGCGCTTGTCCGAACTTCACTTAAACCGGAGTTGCAAAGTCAGCTTATAAAAAATACGAGAGTGCTTCTTGAAAACAATAATTCGGAGTTGTGTGGATATTTATCCATGTGTGAAGAGCAAAACAATAAAAGACAAACAAAAGATATTCAATTATCCGAGCTGGTAGAACAAATGGAACAGCTTGAACAAAAAGCGGATAAAACGCCGGAAGACCTAAATGAACTGGGTATATTTTATGTCACAGTAAAAAATGATCTTAAAAAGGCTGAAAATTATTTTTTAAAGGCTGCCCAAATGAATAATAGTGACTCCATGAATAATCTGGCCTTGTTGTATCAAACAGAATTCAAGGACATGAAAAAAGAGGAAGCCTATTACCTTCAGGCAGTGGAACAAGGCCATGCCGGAGCCATGAATAATTTATCATGGAGGTACTTTGAAGAAATGAAAAACAAAAAACAGGCTATAGAATTATCCCAAAAAGCATATCAAAAAGAAAGCAACAGTATATATGCCCACACCCATGCCATGATTTTGTTATGGGATAATCAATTCAAAGAAAGTATTGAGGTTGCGGACAGTTTTTTAAACGATAAAGAATTTCTTGAAGGATATACACAAGGTGTCAGCCTGTTTTTAATGCTGTTGATTGCTAAAAAACAGTACCATTTAGCGTTAAAGATATTTAATGAAAATCCCCATAAATTCAAAGACCGTTTTAAACCGGTTTATTATGCATTAATGAGTTTTATGAGAGATGAATATCCCAATGAGTATTTAAAAATGGGCGGGGAACTCAAGGAAACCGTGGATGAAATTATTATAAAAATAAAGGAAATGGGAAAAGCGTATCAATAAACAAGGGTGACCCCTAATCCAAAGCTAAAAATATAGAGGGATTTGTTTAATGCAGGTTGTCAGAGACTATTTTAATAATTTTAAACCTTTGCTGATATTTATCGCTATCTTGTGGGGAGTATACGCTATATCGGTTATTTTCATGCCGCTAAATATACAACAGTACGGTCTTCAGCCACGAAAAATTTCAGGATTAATTGGTATTGCCACATCACCTTTTCTGCACGCCGGGATTTCTCATCTAATGGCCAACACTGTGGGGCTTTTAACGTTTGGCGTTATTTTTACAGCGATTGAAGGAAAAAGTTCGTTTCTGCTAATGCTGGAAATAGTTGTTTTGCAGGGGATATTACTGTGGATGTTCGGACGTAGTGCCAACCATATCGGCACTTCCGGATTAATTTTTGGACTTTTCGGATACCTACTATTTTTGGGATATTTTCAACGAAAGTTTCGATATATTCTCGTATCCCTGTTTGTTCTGTTTTCCTATGGCAGTATGGTTTTTGGTGTGTTGCCGGCTTCTCCTCATATATCCTGGGAGGGGCATTTGTTTGGCTTGTTTGTCGGCGGAGCAGAGGCGAAGATGAAAAGCTGAAAGGAAAAAGGGGACCATCCATTAAAAGCCTGGGTCAAATCTGATGGCTTCGTAAAAAGTCCAAATTCTTTGTTGCGCTTCATTCTTCGTTTCTTCATGGTACGCTAAGTACAAATTATCACTCAGGATTTGCGCGCCTCGCCAATTTTATAAGATTGGTGGAGCTTTTTTTTTGCCATCGGAATCTGACTTTTTACGAGTTTGTCAAATCTGCTCCTGACTCTTAATAAAATTTTAAACGCCTGGTTTTATTAATGACACCAAATATGTTCCCCGATTTTGCAATGGATCGCAAAGAAAAACGTACCCGCTTAAGATCGTTGTTATAAAAAAAAATCGAAAATGCCGGAAACCTGGCTTGTCATACTATTGCAATCAATTGGTTTTTCAGTTGATTTTTGTACTGAAAAATATCATTCTTTATAGAAAAATCGGCAAGCAGATTTGGAAAAAATATTGAGGTAACACTTTTCATTGTTTTTTTTGTCTTTTTTATTGTTGTCTCATAAAATAAATGGCTATTTTTGACCAAAGTGGATAGTCCTCAACAACAGAAATAGCTGTCTTATTTTATTGATTATTTTTTAACATATTAAATTCGTTATCTTTTTACAGGGTCTATTTTTTTGAAAAAGTTTGGTATCTGTTTTGCAGTTTAAT
>JAQIBZ010000617.1 GCA_027858815.1 Desulfobacteraceae bacterium | reverse complement strand
ATACCTGTTGTTATGGCTGGTGGTTCCGGCACACGCCTCTGGCCGATGTCCCGGAAACTATATCCCAAGCAGCTGCTCAATTTGACCGGCAACCACACCATGATTCAAAATACGCTCTTGCGGCTGGTTGATTTTGAGAAAATGGCCCCGCCGGTAATCATCGGCAGTGAGAAGCATCGGGTTATTGTTGACCAGCAGCTTGCGGAAGTTAATATCCGCCCTTCTGAAATTTATTTAGAACCTGTTGGACGAAATACAGCGCCTGCCGTTGCCGTTGCCGCTTTAAAAGCCGTGGCCATGGATCCGGAATCTTTGATACTGGTGCTTCCGGCAGATCATTTGATTGGCGATGTGCCAAAATTTCATGAAGCCCTGCGTATTGCCGAGCGTTTTGCAGAAAAAGGTTTTCTTGTCACTTTTGGTATTGTGCCGGATCGGCCGGAAACCGGTTATGGGTATATCCGTCAGGGGGAACCGGCAGACGATCTGATTGGGGATTCTTTAAATGGTTTAAACAAAGCTTACGAGATTCATGAATTTGTTGAAAAACCGGATCTTGAAACCGCAAAGCAATATCTGTCAGAAGGGAATTACTGCTGGAACAGCGGTATGTTCATGTTTAAGGCGGCTGATGTTTTGGAAGAACTCAGGTTATATGTACCTGAAATTGCCAGTGCCTGTGAAAAATCAGTTAAAAACGGCCTTCCGGGGCAGGGATGTTTTTATCTTGATCAAGCGGCGTTTGAAAAATGTCCTTCTGATTCCATCGATTATGCGGTAATGGAGAAAACAAAACGAGGTATCATGGTGCCTCTTGATGCGGGGTGGGATGACCTGGGTTCCTGGGAGGCATTATGGAATGTTGGTAATAAGGATGCCTCCGGCAATGTAATCAACGGTGATGTGATCTGTGTTGACGTGGAAAACTCTTTCGTAAGTGCCCGGAGCCGACTGGTAACGGTTTTGGGTTTAAAGGATCTGGCCGTTATTGAAACAGCGGACGCTTTGCTGGTTTCGTCATTGTCCAATACGCAAGGTGTGAAGAAAATCGTTGATGCATTAAAAAAAGACAACCGGAAAGAAACGCGATCCCACATAAAGAGTATTCAGTCATGGGGATTTATTGAAACAATCGATAGTGGTGAAAATTTTCAGGTCCGCAAGGTGACGGTTCTTCCTAATGCGTCATTAAATTTAAATGGCCATTTGTGCCAGGCAGTCAACTGGAATGTTCTTGAGGGCAAAGCGCTTTTACATATCAATGATAAATCCATTGAATTAATAACGCATCAATCGTTTTCGGTGGATGCCGGTAAGTCTGTTAAACTGGAAAACACCAGCAGGATGCCTCTGGTGTTTATTGAAATCGTATCCGGAATTGATACGGGAAAAGATCACTTTGATGCAAATGGTTAGTTTCTATTTAAATTAACACCGTAACGGTAAGCATTCGCAGGAAATATTTATGGATCTGATGCAGGCAATTATACTTGGCGCCATTCAAGGGTTAACAGAGTTTTTTCCGGTGAGCAGTTCCGGTCATCTGGTTATTTTTCAGCAGATGATGGGGCTGAAGGAGCCGGTTCTGATATTTGATATCAGTGTCCATGTGGGAACGCTGGCGGCCATTGTCGTATATTTTTTTAACGATATTATCCGTATATTCAAATCATTTCTACGTTCAGCATCCTGTCGTTTGAGCGGACAGTCCGAAAAACTTTCAAAAGTAGAGATCAGCGATACCCGAATGGCATGGATGCTTGTGGCCGGGTCGTTGCCCACGGCGATGATCGGGTTCGGGATGCATATGGTTTCTGGTGTTTTATTCTCATCACTGACTATTGTAGGCGTATCCCTTCTGGTGACTGGTGGGATACTGTTGGGAACACGATGGATGAATCAGGAAACAGAGCAGGGTTTGGATTTGACAATTAAGCAGGCGTTATTGATTGGTACGGTTCAGGGACTGGCGGTTATTCCGGGTATATCCAGATCCGGATCCACGATTGTGGCGGGTTTGTTTTTGGGTGTCAATCGAGATATCGCCATCCGGTATTCTTTTTTATTGTCAATTCCCGCAATTCTCGGGGCCCTGGTTTTGCAGCTTTTCACTGATGCGTCCGGTGCTGGAAATATATCATTGGTTGTTATTGCTGCCGGTCTGCTCACTTCGCTAATCGTCGGGTATGCTGCGCTGAGCCTGCTGGTGAAAATGGTTCAAAAGGGGCATTTATATTTTTTTACGCCCTATTGTTTTACTCTTGGAGTGATCGCTATTATCGTCGGGTGGTGAATTTTTTACACACCGGGATATTCATATTTGATGACCTGGTTTTTCCCATGACTTTTGGCGGCATAAAGTGCCTTATCCGCACAGTCAATCATGTTGTCCGGAGCGACTGACGGTTCGGGCAGGCATGAGACAACACCAATGCTGACCGTGACCCAGTTGTCTACCGTTGATGACGAATGGGGAATTTTCAGTCCATAGACATGTTCTCGGATGTTTTCAGCCAGGTTTGCCGCCATTTCATTTTCAACACCAAACAGAACAATGGCAAACTCTTCTCCGCCGTAGCGGGCGATAAAATCGCTTTCCCTTTTGATGGTATCGTGAATGGCCCCGGAAATGAGTTTTAAGCAATCATCACCGGCAAGATGGCCGTATGTGTCGTTATAAAGTTTAAAGTTATCAATATCCATCATCAGCAGGGATATGGGAATCGCCAGGCGGGTGCCGGACGCAAGCAGTTTTTTAAACATATAATCGAAATAACGGCGGTTGGGAATACCGGTTAATCCGTCGGAGTTTGACAATCGTTCAAGCAGGACATTGGCCCTTTCAAGCTTCAGCGTGGTTTCCACAAGATGCTGTTCCCGTTCCCGAAGCCGGTCTACCTCAGATTTGAAATGCAGAATAGAACGTACCCGTGCGAGGAGTTCAAGCTTGTTGACCGGTTTTGGCAAAAAATCAATGGCACCGGCTTTAAAAGCGGTTTCGATATGTTCGGATGAGGAATAGGCCGTAAGGATTACAATGGGAATGTGTGCGCTGCGCTGGTCATTTTTGATCAGTCGGCATGCCTCAATACCATCCACCCCCTGCAGCACAATATCCATAAGAATCAGGTCGATCACGGGATTTTTATCGTCGCCGTCAGAATACAAACCAAGAAGGTTAAAGGCGCTTTCAGCCGATTCAGCCTGAAGAATATCTGTGTATCCCCCGTCTTTTAAAAAAGACTCGAGTATTTTACGTGTCACCGGGACATCATCAATAATGAGGATGGCCATTATTTCTCCGAATTAATAAGTTTTATGATTATCTATAATGATAGATAAATTATTTAGTTTTGTCAAATAATTCAAAAAAATAAGTGTTGCCGGGATGATTGCATCAGGATGCCGGTTGATGATGTATTTCAAGCAGATCCGTCACTTCTTTTACCGGGTTGAATGTGATTTTCGGAACCTCCACAAAGGCCGTGTTCCAGAATGCCATAGCGCCATTCCAGAGCCCGGGAAGTTCAAGGGCTTTTAAATCCCGGCCATTTTCTGATTTGTTTGAAATAAAAACAGCCTGGTGATCCACATATTCTGTCAGGTCGAATGATTCACCTTGCCAGTTTTTGGTGCCACACACCAGATCCACCGGGTTAAAATGTGTCAGCCGGTTTAATATGGATTTCTGGTGCTTGTCGTCTATATCTATTTGAGATGTTTCTACAATATGCAGGGATATGTTATTGTCACTGTCTTTTGTCCAGAATGGTCCGCCACCGGGAGCCCCGGTATTTTTTACCATGCCGCAGACCCTGAGCGGACGATTTAATGACTGGATCAGGGTTTTTTGTTTTTTCCCAACAGGTATTTTGTCAAAGTCTCTTGGCATTTGGCGGGAAAGTTCATTTTCTAAAAAACCGGTGATTTTTAAAATCAGAGAATCTGTTATCGGGCCCTGATGCAGCTGATCTAAAAAAGTAAAAATCTGCTGCTGCAATAAAAGGAGATACCCGCATAGAATTTTTTTCCATTCAATCGTTTCCTTGATAAATTGGCCGTGTGCCACATTATCAATATTCTTTATAAATATAATATCACCGTCCAAGTGATTTAAATTATGGATTAAAGCCCCATGCCCACCGGGCCGGAACAGCAGGCTGCCGTCTGAAAATCGGAAAGGCCGATTTTGTAAATCCACTGCAATCGTGTTTGTATTAATTGCCTGCCTGGAAAATGAGACGTCAAAGCGTGTGTCCAGTTGCTTTTCGTAAGCAGATTGCATGTTTTTTAAAAAAGAAAGGAATTTTTTTTCGTGAAGAGGCGAAACTGTAAAATGTAGGGTGCAATCGCCGGCATCCGTCTTTGCATAACCGCTTGCTTCAACGAAATGTTCTTCAAAGGCAGTCCGGGTATGATGATCATAGGAGTGAAATTTGATTAACCCTTTTGGGAGCATTGCATAATTCAGGAGCTGTTCAGCAACTAAATGCCGGAGTATTTTTTCAGCATTTTGCTCGGTAAGCAGTGTCTCAAGATCCATGCTTTTTTTTTCAAAAGATGTTTTCAAATCATCATAGAATGCAAATCGGCGGCAGTTGTCCATAAAAAATGTAAACTCATCATTGATTCGTTTGTCTGTAGATGTCGGCTTTTTTTCGTTTTGCTGGATTTTATGATAGGCCTTGAGCAGTTTTTTGAACATTCGGGTGGCGGCCCCGGATGCCGGTACAAATTTGATTAATTTTTTTTTGAGGCCCTGTGTTTTATATAAATGGATGCACAACTTTATCTTGTCAGAAGAAAGCTGCTGGATGCCGTCGCCAATAGTGCAGGGCCGGTCCAGGTTGATAAATGGTGTGCCCCGGTTAAACAATGATAGCTGTGAATTTACTTTATCCGGGGTCAGGCCGATTTTTTTAATTTGATCAATGTCTTTTTTGCTGAAGGGGGTCTGAGTCATTGTAACTCCGGTCTATGATTGTCAAAAGAATGTAAGCGTTCACAGGGCACCGCACCTGCTTTGTTCCCGGGCACTTGAAGTACGACGAGTACGTCTTCGTGCCCGGCGCCTCGCATCTGCGGTACCCTGTAAACGCTTACAGAACAACA
>JAQIBZ010000581.1 GCA_027858815.1 Desulfobacteraceae bacterium | reverse complement strand
GACCAGGTTTTCGACATTTAAATAAAAAAACCGATATCGAAAGAGAAAGCCGGGTTGACTGAAAAAGTTGATCCGGCTTTTTTATTCCGGGATAAAAAAGTGGGACAAAAGATAAATTTTTTCCAGGTGGGACAATAGTGGGACAGATCCAAAAAGGAAAAGGCGGCCAAAAACACCGACCGCCCTAACCTACTGATTTAATGGTGCCTAGGACGAGAATCGAACTCGTACAGCCATAAAGACCGAGGGATTTTAAGTTCCTCGGCATTCTGTTTTATCCAGTTTTATCCAGTTTTGTAAGCATATATTTTATTGACTTTACGGGGCCTCCGACCTATATCTAATCCTATGGAGTTTTACGTTCTTTTATTTTTTCTGCTTACATAGTGCTTACACTAATAAAACAGGGGGCCGAAAATGCCAAAGCTGACCAAGAAAACAGTTGACGAAATATCCCTCCCTGAATCCGGTCAAAAATTTATTTGGGATTCAGATTTAAAAGGTTTCGGTATCCGTTTAACATCTAAATGCAAAACATACATTGTGCAAGCCAGGGTGAACGGGAAAACCCGGCGTGTTAAAGTTGGAACACATGGCCCATGGACCCCTGATAAAGCTCGTAAAGATGCTATGAATAAACTTCACAGCATGTCAACAGGGGTTGACCCCGCTACGGAAAAAAAACGGCTTAAAGCCGTTTCAATCACTTTGGAGAAGCTTACAGATTCTTATATAAGCGATAGACACAACCTAAAACCATCCAGTATTTTTGATATCCGAAAGCATGTCGATGGCAGCTTTTCAGACTGGAAAAAGAAACCCGCTTCAAGTATTACCCGCGATAAAGTCCTTTCCCGTTTCCGTAAACTGAGCAAAAAAAGCCCCGCTCAGGCAAACCAAGCTTTCAGAATTTTACGGGCGTTGCTTAATTATGCACGGGCAACATACAGGGCTGATAGTGAACCTGTTTTTCCAGAAAACCCGGTTTCTGTTCTCTCTGATGCAAAAATGTGGAATGACATACGGCCAAGGACAGGCCGGATACCAATTGACCGCATAGGCTATGCCTGGAACGCCATTCAGAATTTAAGGAACAGCCTTGTTCAGAGCAAAACAAGCCGGTCCTATACCGATGCAGTTGCTTTTCTTCTTCTTACCGGGGCGCGATGGGGGGAAGCCTCTCAATTAACATGGGACCGGGTAGACCTTGATGCGGGCACTTGGTACTTGCCGGACCCTAAAAATCGGCAGCCGGTTAAATTCCCTTTGTCCAATATGGCCAAACAAATCATTGAAGAGCGCCCACGGATTAATGATTTTGTCTTTCCCGCTCGCTCAAAAACCGGCCATGTAACAGACCCCCGGCGTGTTCTTGCAAGTGTTTCCGAAGCGGCAAAATCTCAAGTAACAGCCCATGACATGAGGCGAACCTTCCGGGCCGTGGCCGGTGACTGCGATATCGAGCTATGGAAAACAAAGCTTTTGATGAATCACAAGCTATCCGGAGATATAACCATATCCGCTTACACGGAGACATCAGATTTAAGTTATCTTGCGCCTGAAGCTGAAAAAATTGCGGCATGGATTAAGCGGCAATCTAAAATTGCGGCGAATGAAAAAGTTATTGATATAAAAGCCATGAAAAAAAGCCGGGCATAAACCTATGAGTGATAACCCTCTCCCACTGAAAAATGAATCAGAGCACCGGACAGAATTAGAGACTTTGCTCAAGGGATACGGCATTTCTTTTGAGGATGAATGGTGGCAGAGCTATTGGCAATGGATATTAGTTTCTAAAAGGCGAAACGAAAACAAAATAACATCTCAAAAAACCTGGAAAAACCATAAAAAGGAAATAGAGTCTCTCAAAAACACAACGGACAAATATTTAGAAAAATACACAAATATAATGTTACCACCTTCGGTCAAAATCACAAACGATGGGAATAAGGAGCGAACGCCCCCACATATCAAATTCCACATATCTTGGGTAACAAATGATGACTTTGACGCTTGGGACAGAATAGATCAAATAAAAAAAGACCTTGAATGGTTTTCATCAGCCCTTGAAAAAGGATTGAGGCACCCTAACAGGTTTAAAAAAGGCAGCGATGAAGCGTTAAAAGAACAATTAATTAAATGCTCAATGTTATGGAAAGCCTTAACTAACGAACACCCCAAAATCATATGGAATAAAGACCAAGATTATCCATACGACAAAGAAGGCCCTTTTCTGGATTTCGCTCAATATACTTGCATTTTGACAGTAAGCGCTAAATGGGAAATCCCAAAAAATAAAGGAGCTTTTGCTGGACGCATCATTGAAACTCTTAAACTTAAAGTTGAAGTAAAACCGTATACAAATCTTACCTGAAACATCTCTTTTCTTCTGTTCGCCCCTCGCCTTCTTCTATATCAATCCTTTTTAATCACTAAAACCCTCCGTCATTATTCCATTTTTTATACCGTATAAATAAGGGGTCAAAACTTAGCTACTTATAAATACGTAATAAAAACAATATTTTATGCTTGATCATCCTCATAAAACTACAGTAAGGCTCTTCCAGAAGCATACATTTTAAAAAAAGGAAGAATTTTATGTACGATGACCTAAAATTCAAAATTGAAAACAATCTCCCCCTGACGACTAAAGAAGCCGCCCTGTTAATAGGTGTAAAAAAGAATACCTTGGAAGTATGGCGATGTCAGGGGAAGGGACCTCCTTATTGTAAATTTTCTGACGCTGTACGTTACATGCCGGAGGATTGCATTAAATACCGTAAATCTTGTTTACGACATTCAACATCTCAGGCGGCTTAGGGAGGTTCGCATGCAAAATACTCAAACACTCTCCGGCCCCCATAACCCGGCTGACCGCCTGGGGCTGATCCAGGCCCAACGGGTAATTTTAAAAGCCAGGCATCAGAACAGCTTCCAGTTTCGGCAGATTTGGAGTGAAATTGATGGCATATTGGCAGGCCAGGAGGCGGCAGCATTAAAGGACTTGAGGACCAACCATGTCTAACACCCCAAGGCAATTTCGCCCGAACCGGAAATTCAAAAAGGATTACGACAGGATTTTTAGAGAGAATCCGGAAGCCGCAAACCTCTTTTTATTACTTGCCGAGCTTGCAGATGAAAGCGGCCAGGTAGTTACTGACGAGGCAGATTTTATCCGGCTTATGGCTGCAAGGTTCAATGATCCGGAGGCTTATCAATTATGAACCGTGGCTTTATAAAACTCTGGCGAAAAAGCAAAGACTCAACAGTATTCGCTCACGATGGCATGTGGAAACTTTGGAGCCTGTGTTTAATGTTGGCAAATCATGCAGAAGCTGATGTCACGATACCCGGCATTTTGGAGCCAATTAAAGTTAATCCTGGACAATTCATAACAGGCCGAGATTCTTTACATTATGCTTATCATCAAGGAAATCTCAAAAAAAATTATAGCCGCAAAGCCGCACCAACCGCGATAACGCTATATCGTTGGTTGCTATCTTTGAGTAACATGCAAATTCTGCACATCAAATCTTATAACAAATATTCAATAATAACAATACTTAATTGGCCTCAGTATCAAAATAATGAACAACAGATGAACAACAAGCGAACAACAGATGAACACAAACAAGAACTAATTAAGAAACATAAAGAAAGCTGCGCTGAAATTCTTAACCACCTAAATGAGATTTCCGGCAGGGACTTCAAGCACACAGATTCAAATTATCGTTTAATCCATACCCGGTTAAATGATGGGCATACAGTTGATGATTGCAAGCTGGTTGTTTTCCACAAATTCAATGATCAGTCCTTCGATAAAAAATATTTCCGACCACAGACATTATTTCAAGCATCCAAGTTTGACGGTTACCTTGCTGATGCAAGGGAAAACCAGAAACCAATAATTGAAAAGGTGCCTACAAATGACCCCGTATGAGATCCAGGCAGCAAAACAGACCCTTAATATTGTGCAAGTGGTTGAGCAGTCAGGAATACAAATTAAAAAGCATGGTCAAAATTATTTTGGGGGCTGCCCGTTTCATGATGAAAAAACACCTTCATTCTCTGTCAGTCCATCAAAACAGATGTTTCATTGTTTCGGGTGCGGTGCCAGGGGTGATGTTATCGAGTATGTCAAAAAATATTACCGGCTGGACTTTCCCGGAGCACTTCAATTTTTGGGGATTAAAGATCAGACACCAAAAACAAAAAAACAGATCAGCCGAATTACCAGGAAACAAAAACATAATACCCGCCGCGAACAGAGACAAAAAGCAGCATACTTTGAATTTGATCAGTGGGTAGTCGCCTATTCATGGCAGAGAATAGGCTTAATCAAGGTCGTTGAAGACCTTTTAAAAAACATGACTTTTGATGAGTGTAAGCAGCTTGACGGTGTTTTAAAGAAATTATCCGTTTGGCGTTATCACCTGGAATTAATCGAAAGTAACGATGAAAAGGTTTTATATGAACTCTATTGCGAAAAAAATAGAAAGTACCGTTCTGCAGGATAAAATCATTGATTGGTGCCAGGCCGGGAACGGTGACTTTTCGGAATACGATGTTGACCGGCATTTTGATTTGCATGATCCAGATGAAAAACAGATTCGTTTCGACTCACTTGAGGGGCTTGTGGGCCTGGGGGAGCTTCAACGAATTGGGACCCGGCGTGGATGGTATCGCAGGATTGACCGGACCCTTAATATCATAAACTGGAAAGCAGCTGATACAAAAGAGTTTGAGCTTAAATTACCCTTTTCACTGCATAGCCAAGTCAAAGTATTCCCGAAGTCTTTAATAGCCGTATCCGGCGAAAAGAACACCGGGAAAACGGCTATTTGTCTGAACATTGTAAGGTTGAACCAAAATAGAAATATACCCATCTATTATTTTTCAAGTGAGATGCTCGCACCGGAATTCAAAGTCAGACTGGAAGCGTTTCAGAATGTACCCATATCAGATTGGAATTTTACACCTGTTCACCGAACTTCAGACTTTGCCGATATTATTCAACCGGATGCAATAAACATAATCGATTTTTTGGAAATATACGACAAGTTCTGGATGATCGGCCAAATGATGACGGACATATTCAACCGATTAAACAAAGGCATTGCGATTGTATGTGTACAAAAATCCGGATCAGCCGAGCATGGCCGGGGTGGGACCTTCTTAATCGAAAAACCGAGATTAACCATCAATTTAACCAGGAATTACGATGAACAAGCAGACTTGGACGGAGCGACACTGCATGTCACGAATTGTAAATTTCCAAGGCCTGGGGCAGATAATCCGAATGGAAAACGGATTGATTATCATGTTTATGGCGGCAGCTACCTGAAACCAGTAAGCGGATGGTATCGACCGAAATGAAAATCGTAATCGATTCATGTGAAACTTTACGGAATGATTGAACCAAATGTTTTATAAGGGGGGTGTCGCTGAATACCCTCAGAAAAGACGCTTATTGATCACGAAAAAAATGCACTAAAAACGATTAAAACGGCATTAAAAAGGCGTAAAAATTGGCAAAAAAGCGATTAAAAACATTGGAAGATTGCAGGCGCTATCTTGCAAAGCTGGTCAACAATGTGGAGACCGACGAAATAGACCCGCCAAAAGCAGGGAAATTGGGTTATCTGCTCAACATCCTGATCAGCTGCATCAAAGATAGTGACTTGGAAAAAAGAATTACTGATCTTGAAAAATTATTAAACGGGCAGCGAGGAAAGGAATCATGAATTTAAATCGAAAAATTGAGAAAATTGAAAACCAGTTGTATGGCAGTTTGCCAGTTCAAGAGAACCCTGAATTTAAATGGGCCTTTGATCGGGCCCGGGCGCGGTTCGGGTCACCATACGACCATACAGCGAAGAAGGTCGAAGTGTTTTTTCAGAACCTCATGACAGACCCGCCCCCTGATCAGGGCGAGATAGAGGACGTGCAGAACCCTCACTATGAAGCTGATCCCAATCGGCGGGCGGTCAAGGTTCGGGAACACGCCAGCAAATTAATAAAAAAATTCGGCGATGAAAAAAATTATCACAGAATCAGAAATGAAAACTGCCCGGTGACAAAATATTTTCGAGGTCTCATGGAATCCAATGAAAGGCAGCGGGCACTTGGTGAGCCGATTTATTGAGCTTAATATTTGAGCTATTCGATTAACACGTCAGGTTTTTAACGATACCATACAGCAATACCTGGATAATGACGATAAGGATCAGCGGACACCTAAGAAATGATAGGACGTAATAGAGGAAAGAGGTAATTCATACCATTTAACAAACTCCTGATGGAGGCTATATTTAATCCCGGGTGCCTGAAATAAAGCAGCCACCACCTCCGCCGCCATCGCTTGATTCCGGATTAACGGTTATGCTCACAGAATCTACAGTTGAGGTAGCCCCATTGTTATCAGTAACGCTGAGTGTAAATGAAACTGTTGTAGCGCTGTCAATATCCGGCGCCGTGAATGTCGGCTTACCGGCAGAGGGGTTAGACAATTCAATAGCAATTCCCGTATTATCTGATTGTGTCCAAGAATATGTGCTTATTGTTCCATCTGCATCTGTCGAACTGGTTCCATCAAGTTTTACCGTTTCGCCTTCTTTTACCGATTGGTCCACTCCCGCGTTTGCTGTCGGGGGGACATTTGGTTGAATAGTAACTTGGATGGTTGCAGAATCAGTTGCCCCTTTATCGTCGGTCACAGTCAGTGTGAAGGATAACAATGTTACAGCATTAACAGTGGGAGCTATAAATGTTGGGCTTGCATCGGCTGGATCTGATATGCTTGCAATCTTCCCGGTATTATCCGTCTGCGCCCATTCATAAGTCGTTATTGTTCCATCTGCATCTGTCGAACTGGTTCCATCAAGGGAAACTATTATCCCACTGGTAACATTTTGATCGACCCCCGGATCTGCCAGAGGCGGTTCATTCCTTGACAACGTCAGGGCTTTTGCTGCATTTATCCGACCACCGGTTAATGTCTTTCCGGTTAATGAGTCCAGAGGATCAACGGAGTTGAGAATAATATCTTTTACTTCAAGATGAGTGAGAGAGGGGTTATACGACCAAACCAAGCCGGCAACGCCCGTAACAACAGGGGCGGCCATTGATGTGCCCGATTTGAAACCATATTCGCTCCCATCAAATTCCCAAGGGATACCGGTAATAAATATATCATCAATAGAAACACCATCATAAGGGTTGATATTGTCGGCTTTTAAATTAAATCTTAAATAAAATTTATCGAGATTGAACTCACTCCCCCCCCACTCCAAATAGCGTTGAATACCATTAGAAAAACCGGTAAAAAGAATATCGGTGGCAATATAATTTATGCCATCGATAGAAGATTCAAGCCTAAGAAAATCATGGCCATATTCAAGTGCATGATTGATGTAAAATTGGAAGTGAAGCCCTCTGCAATTGGTAATATTAATCGGCTTTGCTGTTTGCATATATGAAGTTTCAAAATTAAAATAATTCCCAAAGGAGTCCATCGCAACATTTGACCTAAACAATGGGTCATATGCTATTGACCATGGTCTATACCATCCATTTAGACCTGTTCCCCCATTAACCCATTTATCTCCTCCAGATTCAAAGTCATCATAAAATAAAATTTCTCTTTCTGGTGGTGCTGTGCTGTAGATATTAGGGTAGACATAGTTGCCTCCGGGTGCTGCGATATCAACACTTGTTGTTCCATAGTTGGAATATGCGGCAAGTTCATCTTTTTCATTTGTTGCAGCAACCGATATTATGTTTGGCAAGTCATAGCTTGCAGGGTATGAAGGGCTTACATCGTTATTTTTGTTTTCATTGCCAGCAGAAGCAATAACCAATACGCCATTACTATTGGCGTAATTTAAAATGTTATACTCGTATTGAATAAAAGAAGTGCTTCCCAAACTTAAATTGATTATGTTTGCTCCGTTAATAACTGCATATTCAATTGCTGATAAAAGATTAATTTCCTGGATAATACTTTCATAAAAAGTAGAGGCTTCAAATAAATCAAACACCTGTAATGGCATAATTTGTGCATTCCACATAACCCCAGTTATACCTACCCCATTATTCCCTTTGGCCGCTATTATTCCTGCGACATGGGTTCCATGTCCATTCCCATAAACATCTTTTGAATAATCAGATGGATTGGCATCGTCATTAACAAAGTCCCATCCATGAATATCATCAATATATCCGTTATTGTCGTCATCAATACCATTGTTTGGGATTTCATTGGGATTTTTCCAAGTATTGTTGATTAGGTCCGGATGGTCAAAAGCTACGCCAGAATCAATTACGGCAATAATAATATCCTTACTTCCCTTTTCAATATCCCAGGCTGTCGTTGCAGCAATATCGGCGCCGGCAGTCCCTGCTACACCACCAACATTTTGACCATTATTTTTTAAATACCATAGTTTACTGAACTCAGGGTCGTTTGGTAGTGCTTTAGGCTTGTAGAGATAATTTGGTTCGGCGCTTTCAATCTCTGGCATTTTTCTTAAATATTCTATAGCCTCTTTTGTAAATTCCGTTTCAGGCAGTCTCCAGTATTCCACTTGAATACTTTTGATAGTCTTTATTAAACGGGCAGATAGCTGCCCCCTAATAGCAGCTTTATCCTTTTCATCAACCCAATCATGAAACCGAACAAGAACTTCATTGGGGACATAATCTTTTTCTATTATTTCATCAGAAAAACAGAGGTGGGGAGTTGTTATTACAGCAATCAAGCAGAAAATCAGGATAGCAATTACAGATGGTATCTTTTTCATTTTTAAATCCTCCGATTATTTTTTTTTGAGAAAGATCTTTATAATATCCAAGCCATTGATAGCTTACATATCAATAAATTGTGAATAAAGATACCAGCATTTGCCTGATTTTTTTGTAGGGTTTGACTGACAAGAGGATTTTTTAAAATAATGTTATTGGAAATCAAAACCGGGTTTGCTGAAAAAGTTAATCCGGTTTTTTGTTGTGCGTGTGGGGGATAAGATTTTTGGCAATAAAAAAAACGGGTGAAAAATCGCCCGTTTTTTTGTTTTTGCTTACATAGTGCTTACAGATTTTTTTTAAACAAAAAAGGGCTTACAGAAAATATCTGTAAGCCCTTGATTTTTTGGTGCCTAGGACGAGAATCGAACTCGTACAGCCATAAAGACCGAGGGATTTTAAGTCCCTTGCGTCTACCAATTCCGCCACCCAGGCAAGATTTAAATTGTGATTGGACTTTTACTGA
>JAQIBZ010000552.1 GCA_027858815.1 Desulfobacteraceae bacterium | reverse complement strand
CCATGTGTCGCATCTGGACTGGATTCTGTTAACACATATTCACATGGATCATGCCGGTGGCATCGGGCACCTGGCTGAACGGTTTCCGGGTGCCCGGATTGTTTGCCATGAAAAAGCGGTCAACCACCTTATTGATCCTGTCCGCCTGTGGGAAGGTTCTTTGAAAATTCTGGGTCATGTGGCCAGGGTTTATGGGGAAATTAAACCGGTCCCTTCGGCAAGTATCATGGTAACAAAACAAGTCCCTTTTGGAGACGGCATTAAGGTTATTTCTACTCCCGGCCATGCAGCTCATCATCAGTGTTTTGTCTGGAAAGAGTTTTTATTTTGCGGGGAACTTTTCGGTATTTTTCAACAACTGGATCAGTCCATTTATCTGAGGCCGGCAACGCCGCCGGTCTTTGTGCTGGATGATTATTTAGCGTCCATGGACGCGGTTGCCCCTTATATGGATCGCCAAATATGCTTCTCCCATTACGGAACCTGCCATGAGGGTGCGGAAATCATTAAGATTGCCCGGCAGCAGCTGTTGTTGTGGGTGCGTGTGATCAAAGAATATGTGGATAGCGATTTGGGGCAGGTTATGGGGCCGGTGATGGATAAAATCATCGGTGATTTATCAGATAATGATCCGGTTTACGCTCAAAAAGAATTGTTGCCAACGGAATTTTATCAACGTGAGATGCACTTTTCAGTTAATTCCATTAAAGGTATTTTTCAGTATTTAAACCGGAGCGTTTAAAACTTTACGAATCCTACTCACCCGATTTCAAGAATATCGGGTTCATCATCTATGATAAGAATTCAGGAGTCTGTTAAATTTTTTTGTGAACTCATATAAGAATAAGTGAACAGAAAAATGATGCCGGCGGCCGCTGAAATCACCGAGCCGATCAGGATTGCAAGTTTTGAATAATTAATCAGCTCCGGTGCGGTAAATGAAAGACCGGAAACAAACAAAGACATGGTAAATCCGATGCCGCCGAACATGGACACCCCGATAATGTGCGGCCAGGCAATTCCCTGGGGCAGGTCGGCTATTTTTAATTTAACTGATAAGTATGAAAAGAGAGTAATGCCGATCGGTTTTCCAAGAAATAACCCCAGAATAATCCCCATGGTCAGGGGATGGCGGATCGTTTCGGAAAAGTTTAAGTCGTGAAAGGTCAATCCAGCATTTCCCAGGGCAAAAATCGGTAAAATGAGAAATGCCACCCAGGGGTGCAGGACATGCAGTATGCGCTGTAAGGGGGTCTCGATATTATGACAGTCATGCTCTAAGCTCTGTACGGCATTTAAGTGGTCTGAGTTTAGTAAAATGGAAAAACCGCAGCTGTTTTCAGCACATTGAAAGGCATTGAGTCTTTCTTTGACCTTCTGAACAAACAGGTCTGTGTCATATTTTCCCTGGGCCGGAATAAACATGGATACAATGATTCCGGCAACCGTGGGATGGAGTCCTGAGCCCAGAACCGCGATCCAGATCAATATGCCCAACACTGCGTAAACAATGGTCCAGCGTATCCATAAGAAGTTAACGATTCCAAGTATCAGAATCAGGATGCCACAGAGAACAAGATTGTAAACAACAATTTCTTTTGTATAAAATAATGCAATTATCAATACAGCCCCTAAGTCATCGGCAATGGCAAAAGCAGCCAGAAAGACCCGCAGACCCATAGGCAGCTTGGTGCCGAAGATAGCCATGGCTCCCATGGCAAAGGCGATATCTGTTGCCATAGGAATCGCCCATCCACCGGCCGAAGGGGTGTTGTAGTTAATTGCCGCAAAAATGATGCCCGGTACGGCCATTCCGCCGATAGCTGCAAAAACAGGGAATAAGGCTTTTTTGGGTGTCGAAAGCTCTCCAACAAGCAGTTCCCGTTTAATTTCCAGCCCAACGGTAAAGAAAAATAGCGCCATTAATCCGTCGTTGATCCAGTGGATCAGGCTTTTGCTAATCGTTGACCCGCCGATGATGAACCCGATTTCTGTATGCCAGATATGGTGGTAGGACGCGAAAACGGAAAAGTTGGCCCAGACCAGTGCAATCAGGGAGGCTGCCAGCAGCAGGAGGCTGCTGGCAGCCTCCTTTTTGAAAAAACGCTGGGTGGGTTTGATTATCTGGTCTGAAAAAAGGCCGTGGATGGCGGACCGAAAATTTTGTAAAGGTTTCATTTTTTTTTCTTGTGCTTCAAATTTTCGCAGATCAGATCAACCGCTTCCATGACTGAATTTTTTCCCATGTCAATAACCAGGTCATACAAGCGGGCGTCATTCCAGTCCGCATTAAAATATTCTTTAATATATACTTTCAGATCTTGTTCGTCGCTGTTGATTTTATGTTCAGCGGCTTTATGCGTCAGCTTCTGCTGTTCCATCAGTTCAGAGATTTTTAGTTCCTGGTCTTTGTTGAGTCGAACATGGAGCGTGTTGGGTTTGCCTTTGAGAATGCACTGCGCCCCCCATCCCAAAATAATGACGTTGTCATTGGCATAAAGTTTTTCAACCAGTTCTTTTGTCTTCTCAAAATATGCCTTGTCGTCTAAACATCCATGTTCCCGATCCACTACTTTTTGAACAATCGAGCAGGTGTATTTGTCAACAAGTCTGAGAACTGACGATTTCGAGGACTGCAGAAAAGTTTCCGCTTCATGTTTTGAAAGATTCAGTTCCTTGGCAATCTGGGCCAGGAGTTGATCTCCGATATACTCATATCCAAGCGTTTGCGCCAGTTTGGATGCAACGCGCTGGCTATTGGTGCCGAATTCTTTGTTAATTGTGATTACCGCCATGGGTTCCTCCTGAAGAGTCTGTAGTAGTTATTTATTTAATGGTGTCTGAATGTTGAACCGGTTTCTGTTTATCGCTTTGTGTATGGTGAAATATTTATTAGTAGTAATTTCGAATTGTTGATTTGAAATAGGGCAATTTATTTTATCTGTTTAGCATATTTATCTGAATTTTACGATTTAAAATAATCTAATTCTCTATATGAGGTGCGTCAAGTCTGATTCCACTTTCTTTTGTTTTGGGGTTGAATTTGTGGTTTTTGTATGGTTGTTTGAAATATTCATCCACAATGCACCACTTTGAGATTTAACTTTTTAATATTCAATAATTATTAGAAAAAAATAAAATTAATATTATTATTTCGCTTGACATTTTCATCTTTTTCTATATTATTGGAGCAGAAGTGGATTAAAATGGATGTTAATGGGGGAAGGCTTGTTTCATGGACGGTTTTTTTGGGGCTTCAGATCATACTATTGACGCAAAAGGGCGAATTATTGTCCCTTCCAGGTTCCGGCAGGTGCTGGAAGTTATGGGTAGTGATGGTGTGGTGGTTTCCCGTATGGACAAGGCGCTGTTCGGTTATTCCTATGTTCGGTGGGGTGAGGTTGTCGGAAAGATGGACGCCCAGGCTGAAAAAAGTGAATCTATGCGCCGCTTCAGGCGCTTTTTTATTGGGAATGCGGCAAAGTGTCCCCTTGATAAACAGGGGCGGATTTTGATTCCGCCGAAGCTGAGAGTTTATGCAGCGTTGGAGAAGGATATAGTGCTTGCCGGCGTGACAGATCATTTTGAAATCTGGGATTTGGATAAGTGGGATGCTGAAAATAAGTTGATGGAAGAAGAGGATATGAACATAGAGGAGGTCCGAAACGAAATAGCAAAACTAGGGCTATAGTCATGATTTATAGACATATACCCGTGATGCTCAGTGAAATTATCGAGTATCTGAATTGTCGGCCGGGAAAATGTTATGTGGATTGTACCGTTGGCGGAGCAGGCCATTCCAGTGCAATACTGGAAAGGATCAAGCCGGATGGCATGTTGGTCGGAATCGATCAGGATGCAGACGCAATCCAAAATGCAGTTCAGGTATTTAAGCCTGATATTTCAAATGTTCGCCTGATTCATGACAATTATGTCAACCTCCCGAATATCCTATCACAATTAAATATCTGCAGCGTCGATGGAATCGTCGCCGACCTCGGTCTTTCGTTTAATCAGCTTGAAAACAGTGGGCGTGGTTTCAGCTTTCTGAAGACGGAACCGCTCGATATGAGAATGGATGCAAGTTGTGGCATCACTGCAGCAGATATTGTCAATAATGAAACCGAAGAAAGTCTTGAGCGAATTTTCAAAAGCTATGGTGAGGAGCGATGGGCAAGGAAAATAGCCCGTCGGATCGTTGCCTTACGAGCTGTTCAAAGAATACAAACCAGTTCAGGTCTGGCTGAAATTGTGTGTGATGCGATCCCTAAGCGGTCAATGTATAAACGGAAAAAACATCCTGCCACAAAAGTATTCATGGCGCTTCGCATTGCAGTAAACAACGAACTGGAAGTCCTGGAATCATTTATAGCGAGTGCCGTTGATTATTTAACCCCTGGCGGGAGGATATGTTTTTTGTCTTTTCATTCTCTTGAGGATCGTATCGTAAAAAGACAATTTAAGAAACTGGAGGGTAAGTGCACCTGTCCGCCGGACTTTCCGAAATGTGTTTGCGATAAAAAACAAATTGTCAAAATCTTAACCCGCAAAGTAATTCGTCCGACAGAAGAAGAAGTCAATGCCAATTCGATGGCAAGAAGTGCATGCCTGAGGGTCGCTGAAAAAGTGGAGCCGTCTGTAGTTTAATGTTTTGTGATATTTATGACAGGAGGAATATCATGCTTAAATTTAAAGTTTTTTTTGTAATGGGAATTGTGGTCTCCATTCTTGTTATGTGTGCTTTTGCACCCGGCATTTGTATTGAGCGATTTGTGCTTCCGGACGGCTGTTGTAAGAGTTGTGTCGAAACCTCAACGCCATGTTTAGATTTATGTGTGGTTGAAAAAGGAAAAAGTTGTGCCTGCCGGTAAGTCCGGAAAATGTTCGATTGATGATTTTCTGTAAAAATTTAAAGACCCTCAGAAAATAACGACAGTGCAATTCAATAAAAAAACAAAACCCAATGTTTTCACACCGCGCGTGATTGCGCTGGGGATTACTTTTTTGTCAGTGTTTATGGTCGAGTTTTTTTTGAAAACATGGTGCGGCGTGCAATGCATTCGCACTGGTTATGAAATTACCAATGCATTGACCAAAGAACAGAGCCTGACAAATATGCAGAAGAATCTGAAAATTGAACTGCTGCACCTTCGGTCGCCGCAGGTTTTGATGAAAATAGCCAAAGAACGATTTGGATTGTCAATCCCAAAACCGGATCAGGTAATTGTTATTCCATGAATTCGACAAAAGTTGAACAGCAAAGAAATAAATTAAGAAATCAACGTATTGTCGTTATTGGTGGTTTTTTGACATTTTTATACCTGGTGGTTGGCGTCAAGCTCTTTTATCTGCAGGTCATTGTAAATAGAGAACTTGCTGCACTGGCTTCGGACCAATATCAAACGTCGATGAAATCTCTGGGAAAACGAGGGATTATATTTGATGCAAATTACAGGGAACTGGCGCTCAGTACCAGTGCTTTTGAAATCGGTGTACATCCGGAAGAAGTAAAACGAGAAAAGGAAAAGCAAGCTGTTGGCAAACGCAAGCTTGCAAAGGAAGTGGCAGAAGTGCTGAAGCTGGACGAAAATTTTGTTCATAAACAATTTACAGTGAATAAAAAATTCGCAATGCTCGACAACAAAGTACCACCCTTGCGGGCGGAAAATCTTAAAACCCTCGGGATAGCAGGGTTTGAATATGATCCTTCTTATTTACGGGTATATCCCAATAAACTCCTTGCGGCCCAGTTGATCGGGTTTGTCAGGACGGATGGTTACGGTCTTGACGGACTGGAATATTATTATGACAATGAATTGCAGGGGGATATGCGTCATTGGACGGTCTTTAAGGATCGCAAAGGCGGTGTTTTTGATCGCAAGGAAGTTTGCACACAGGAAAACAATGGAAACAACCTGATATTAACAATAGACAGTACCATTCAGTATATTGCGGAAACCGCTTTGCAGAAATCCGTGGAGGAAAATAATGCCAAAAGCGGCCTTGCCATTGTGATGTCGCCGGAAACGGGTGCGGTAAAAGCCATTGCACACTATCCTACATTTAATCCAAATTCATTCAACCGGTTTCCAAAGGAGACCTGGCGCAACCGGTCGGTAACAGATACCTTTGAGCCCGGATCTGCTTTAAAGGTATTTCTGATTGCAGCGGCTCTGGAATCTGGTCTGTGTGACCCGGAAACGATGATTAATTGTGAAAATGGCGTATACCGTATTGGACGAAGTACGATTCATGACACTCATGAGTATGAATTTCTGACAGTTCATGATGTGCTGAAATTTTCCAGCAATATCGGGGCGGTAAAAATTGCTGAGATGATTGGCCCGCAGACCCTTTATGATTCCTTACGTAATTTTGGATTTGGGGAAAAAACCGGAATCAACTGTCCGGGTGAAGTAAGGGGGATGCTAAGGCATTATGAGGGGTGGAAAAAAATTGATAACGCCACCATTTCATTCGGCCAGGGCATTACCGTTACGCCTATTCAGCTTATAACGGCAATTTCTGCGGTGGCTAACCACGGCGTATTGATGACGCCATATGTTGTCCAGGCGGTGACAGATAATACAGGGAATATTTTAAGAAGTTTCCCTCCGGTTGAAAAACGAAAGGTGATTATGCCGGAAACAGCCAGAGCATTGATGAGAATGATGAATGCCGTTACAGATACGGATGGAACCGGGGGACAGGCAGTTCCGGTCGGTTATTCGGTATGCGGAAAAACCGGGACCGCCCAGAAAATCAATGCCAACGGAACGTATCGAAATTGTGAGTATAACGGTGTTTTTGTCGGATTTGCGCCGGCGCAGTCACCGGAGTTGGCCGTATTGGTCGTCATCGACGAACCCCAAAAACATCATTATGGGGGAGTCGTGGCCGCACCGGTGTTCAGGGAGATTGTTCATGAAACATTTAATTATTTGAATATTCCGCCGAGCGTGACCAGAGAACAGATAAACGTTTCGAATGGTGTCGGAGAAGTGGGCGCATGAAGCTTTCAAGACTGTTGAAACCGATCAAACCTATCCGTATTACCGGGATATCGGTGGATAGTTGGGATAATGCTTCAGCCCTAGAAATTGCATCCATTCATTATCGATCAAATGATGTCCGTCCGGGCGGGATGTTTTTTGCGATAAAAGGAAATCAGACGGATGGTCACCGGTATATTGAAGATGCTGTCTTGAACGGGGCAGCGGTTGTCGTGGTTGATGCCGCGCAGCCGGTGAACGAAATCGATGCAGTAGTCGTCTGTGTCGAAGACACGCGAAAGGCATTGGCCGCCCTATCATCCGTGTTTTTCAATAACCCTTCGGAGAAACTGTATTTAATTGGAATTACAGGTACAAACGGTAAAACGACCACCGCTTATCTTGTGGAACAACTTCTGCACGAAAACGGTCATGATGTCGGTGTGATCAGCACCATTAACTACCGCTTTCATGGCAAGGTTTATGGAAATCCGCTGACAACGCCGGAATCATCAGATCTTCAAAGAATTCTTGCTGAAATGGCGGCTACAGGGGTGACCCATGTGGTGATGGAAGTGTCATCGCACGGGATTGCACTGGATCGGATCTATCACTGCTGGTTTGATATGGGCATCTATACCAATCTGAGTCAGGATCATTTGGATTTTCATGAAACAATGGAAGAATACTGGTTGTGTAAAAAAAGATTTTTCACAGATCATTTAATGGCAGGTCCCAAGCAAAATAAAGCAGTTGCGGTCATTAACACGGACAATTCCAAGGGAATGGAGCTTGCCGGCGCTATGAAAAGCGCCAAGTTTGTTTCAGTCGGTTCAAAGGCAACCAATGACGTATGTGCCCGTGATGTCCGCTTTGATCAGTATGGCATGAGCGGTGATATTCGATTTTCGGATAATGATGTTTGTTTTAAGTCCGGATTAATTGGCCGTTATAATCTTGAAAATATTCTCTGTGCAGCAGGGGCGGCACAGGCTTTAAATATTTCTCCGGAAGCGGCTGCGCATGGCATTGAATTATTTGAGAATGTGCCGGGAAGGCTGGAGCGCATCCCCAATGAATCCGACCGGCATGTGTTTATAGATTATGCGCATACCCCGGATGCCCTGGAAAATGTTTTAGCCACCTTAAAAGAAGTTATTTCCGGGCGATTGATTTGTGTTTTCGGATGCGGTGGTGACCGGGATAAGGCGAAGCGTCCCCAAATGGGAAAAATCGCAGGCAGAATAAGCGATTTTGTGGTGATCACGTCTGATAATCCCCGGACGGAAAACCCGGAAACGATCATAGAGGAAATCCGAAAAGGCATGGAAGACAGTTTGTCCCGTGAATTTAAACTTTATGAGATTGAAAATGGGTTTTCGGAAAAAGGATTTATCATTGAAGCGGACCGTGAAAAAGCTATTCACCTGGGTATCAGAATTTCCAGACCGGAGGATACCATACTCATTGCCGGAAAAGGGCATGAAGATTATCAAATAATCGGAACAACGACCATTTCATTTGACGATAAAGAAAAGGCAGTGGCCGCATTGGGTAAACTATTAGTGAAAGCAAATTAATGGAAGCAATTCTCTGGACAATAGATGAAATCCTGACAGCCACGCACGGGGAAGTCGTGGCTGGGAAAGAATTGACACATTTTGAGAATATATCCATTGATTCCAGAAATATTACCAAAAAAGATCTGTTTGTCGCAGTTAAAGGGCAAAAACACGACGGTCACCGGTTTATCGAAGAGGTTATTGCAAAAGGCGTCCGGGGCATTGTCCTGGATCGAAAAAAGTTCAGCCAGAAGTTCACCCAGGCACTTAAAGACCAAATAATAAATAATGTCTGCTGTGTTCTGGTGGAAGATACCATTAAGGCGCTGGGTGATCTGGCCGCATTTCACCGGCAGCGGTTTTCAGTCCCGGTTGTTTGTATCACCGGTTCAAACGGCAAAACAACTACCAAGGAAATGACGGCTCTGGTTTTAGGCCAGAAATTTAATGTTTTAAAAACCCTTGGCAATTTAAATAATGAATTTGGTGTTCCGTTAACCATTTTCCGGATGAATCATTCCCAGGGTGCAGCCGTTATAGAACTGGGGATGAACCATCCGGGTGAAATACTGCGGCTTTCACAAATCTGTCAGCCGGATATCGGTATCATAACTAATATTGCGCCAGCCCATCTTGAAGGTTTGGGCAGTATCGAAAATGTGATGTCCGCCAAAGGCGAATTAATTGAAAATATCAAACCAGGCGGTGTGATTGTATTAAACGGAGATGATACCTATACCTTGCGACTCGGCAGCACTGCAAGCCGTAAGGTATCCTATTTTGGGCAGTCGATTTATGCGGACATCCGGGCTATTGATATTACAAAAAAAACAACCACAACGGTTTTTACACTAGAGCTGCCCAATGAAAAAATATCCGTCACGATTAATGCCCCCGGCCAGTTTATGATTTTAAATGCTTTGGCCGCAGCAGCGATCGGATATTTAAGCGGTCTTAGCGCCATTGAAATCAAGACGGGCATTGAAGCATTTACGCCGGTAAAGGGACGTATGGATGTGAAAGAGAGTCGGCAAGGATTTTTTATTATTGACGATTCTTATAATGCCAACCCCGGTTCCATGGAAGCAGCCATCAAAACGCTGGTGTCGTTAAAGGGAGACCGAAAAGGGGCTCTGGTAGCAGGTGATATGCTTGAACTGGGTAAAGATTCCCAACAACTGCATAAAAGTATCGGGCAGTTCGCTGCCCGGTCCGGGGTTAACAGGCTTTTTTTGACCGGAGAATATGCAAATGCATTGAAAAAAGGGGCCCGGCAACAGGGAATGCCGGATCAGGATATCATTGTCGGAGATAAAATGGATCTGGTGGAACCGTTAGTTGAATTTCTTGGCCCGGAAGACTGGGTTCTGGTGAAGGGATCAAGAGGGGCAGGGATGGAAGAAATTGTCAGGCAGCTGGAGGCTCTCGGTGCATAAGCCGCTTAATTGTTTATCGCTCATACTATGTGGAAGTTTTAATGTTTTATCATCTTTTTAATATGCTGCAGCCGGACATAACGGTTTTAAACGTATTTAGATATATTACGTTTCGCACCATATGTGCCAGCTTAACCGCCCTGGTGATCTGTTTTGTGTTGGGTCCATGGATGATTCGCCTGCTCGGAGAAAAACAGATCGGCCAATACATCCGTAAAGTCGGTCCGGAAAGCCATCAGGATAAAGCCGGAACACCTACCATGGGCGGTGTTCTGATTCTGGTGGCAATTTTTGTGTCGGTGATTCTGTGGGTTGATTTAACGAATTTATACATATGGATTATCCTGTTTGTGGGTGCCGGTTATTTCGCCATCGGTTTTACCGATGATTATTTAAAGCAGATTAAAAAACGGAACCTGGGATTAACCAGCCGGGCAAAATTTTGTTTACAGATTTTGATAGCGGCCATTGCCGGCGGGATGATTTATGTTTATCCGGAATTTAATACCCATGTCACGGTGCCCTTTTTTAAAACCATCACACCGGACCTGGGGCCGGGATATATCATATTTGTAATTCTTGTCATTGTCGGTGCTTCTAATGCAGTTAATTTGACCGATGGACTTGACGGCCTTGCCATCGGGCCGGTGGTCATTTCTGCGGCAACATACATGCTGTTTGCCTACGTAACAGGACATATTAAAATAGCAGAATATCTTCAGATCAATTATCTGGCCGGTTGCGGAGAAGTAACCATTATCTGCGGGGCCATGGCCGGGGCCGGGCTGGGATTTCTTTGGTACAACACCTATCCGGCCCAGATTTTTATGGGAGATGTGGGCTCATTGCCGCTGGGGGCGTTGCTGGGTATCATCGCGGTGATTACCAAGCATGAATTTTTGCTGGTCATTGTGGGCGGGGTGTTCGTCATTGAAGCGATGTCGGTGATATTGCAGGTCGGTTATTTTAAAATGACAAAAGGGCAGCGGATTTTTTTAATGGCACCCTTGCATCACCATTTTGAATTAAAGGGGTGGGCGGAATCCAAGGTAATTGTCCGCTTCTGGATTATCGCCATTATTCTGGCATTAATTTCCATCAGTACGCTTAAGCTGAGATAGGTGGTTTAGATTTAATGGATTTGAAAAATAAACATATTCTGGTGGTGGGACTGGGAAAATCAGGGATTTCCGTGGTGAAGTTTCTTCACAGCCGGGGATGTATCGTAACCGCAGTTGATAATCGCAGTGATGAAGCCCTTGGCGAAGTACTGAACGAAATCAGAAACATCGGAATAAATATTGAGTTAGGGCCGCATAATAATGAAACGTTTGAAAACTGTGATCTTATTGTTCTGAGTCCCGGGGTGCCGCATACGATAGCGCCACTGAATTTGGCCCGCGGAAAAAAGATTCCTGTGATCGGGGAAATCGAACTGGCTTATCATTTTATTAACATACCGATTATTGCGGTTACCGGAACCAATGGGAAATCAACCACAACACTGCTGATCGCCGAAATGCTGCATCATTCTAATTTTAAGGCGCTTGCCGGCGGAAATCTCGGAACGCCGCTAATCGAATTGGTCGCTAAACAGGAAACTGCGGATTTTATTGTCTTGGAAATCAGCAGCTTTCAGCTCGATACCATTGACAAGTTCAGGCCGCTGGTCAGCATTATATTGAATATCACCGATGACCACCTGGAACGGTACACTGATTTTGATGCATATGCCCGTTCCAAGGCCAGAATATTTAAAAACCAGGAAGCGAATGATATCTGCGTGTTTAACGAAGCAGACGAAACCATTTTGACGGTTTCCGAGAACCTGGCAGCCCGACGGTTTGCTTTTAATTGCCGGCAGTTTAATGAATACCGGGCATGGATATCAGAACAAACAATTTGTTTTTATTCACCGGATGATGGTGATCAGCATGTGGACTGTACGGATATTCCCCTGACCGGCCGTCATAATCTGGAGAACGTGTCTGCAGCAGGCCTTGCGGTTTTATCTGTCGGCGGCTCCATTGCCGGAATCAAAAGCGCATTGCAAAATTTCAAGGGTCTGCCCCATCGGGTGGCGTATGTGGATACTGTAAAAAATGTTCAGTTTTATGATGATTCAAAGGCCACTAACGTGGATGCGGTAGCAAGAGCGTTAGAATCGTTTTCTTCACCGGTGATTTTGATAATGGGCGGCCGGGACAAGGGCGGCGGGTATGAAGGCTTAAGAAATCAACTTGAGCAATGTGTTAAACACTTAATTGTCATCGGAGAGGCTGCAGAAAAAATTAAATCCGTGTTTGAGGATATGGTGCCGACCGCAAAAGCGGCGGATATGGCGCAGGCGGTTAAAATGGCGGCTTCATTTGCCGTATCCGGGGATTCGGTGCTCCTGTCTCCGGCCTGTTCAAGTTTTGATATGTACGACAGTTATGCCCAGCGGGGAAATGATTTTGTGCGATCAATCGGTCTGCTGAAGAGAGAGAACCAATGAAAAGAAGACATCATAAAACCAATTACCTGTCTTATGATTTGGCCATCCTGCTGCCGGTTCTTTTTCTGACCGGAATCGGCGTTGCCATGGTTTACAGTGCCAGCAGCGCCATTGCTTTGCATGATTACAAAAATGAATATTATTTTTTTTCAAAACAGATGATATTTGCCGGTCTGGGTTTGTGCGGCATGCTGGTATGCCGGTACATCCCTTATCGGTTGTATCGGAATCTGACGTATCCTATGGTTGCCGGCGCGCTTATATTGCTGGGAATCGTTTTGGTGAAAGGCATGGGCCATGAAGTCAAGGGGGCGATCCGGTGGATTCAGTTCAGTGGTATCCGGTTTCAGCCGGTTGAATTCGCCCGGTTCGCATTAATCGTATTTATGGGATATTCCCTGACCAAAAAACAGGATGATATCGAGAGCTTTGCTATCGGGTTTATGCCCCATGTGCTGGTTTTAGTAATTTTTTCCATACTCATTCTTCTGCAACCGGATTACGGGTCTGTTGCCCTTTTCTGGATGATATCATGGCTGATTATGTTTGCCGGGCGTGTTCAGTTTTCTCAGCTGAGTCTGTCTGCGCTGGTTTTTGTTTTACCCGCAGCGATTGCGCTGATTTTTTCCAGTAGCTATCGTCTGAAAAGGTGCATGTCATTTCTGGATCCATGGCAATACCCGAAAGATGAGGGGTACCAGGTGATCCACTCGTTAATGGGATTCGGTTCCGGCGGTATCTGGGGCAAAGGGTTTGGCCAGGGATATCAGAAGCTGTTTTACCTGCCGGATCCGCACACGGATTTTATTTTTTCAGTGATCGGTGAAGAAGGCGGATTAAGGTGGGTCCTTATCGTGATGTTCCTCTATCTGATTATCATGTGGCGGGGGCTGGGCATTGCAAGGTCAAAACGTGATTTTTTCGGTTCTTTGCTTGCTTTAGGGATCACCATTTCCATCACGCTGCAGGCAGTCATCAACATGGGTGTAAACATAAGTCTTTTACCGACCAAAGGACTGACGTTGCCGTTTTTAAGCTATGGCGGCTCTTCTCTGGTCATTAACCTCGCATTAATCGGCGTATTGTTGAATATATGTGCCTCTCAAAAACAATAAATAGTAATTTCCAGAACCCGGAGCCGAAAGTTTTCCCGGAACTGCGTATTCTTATTGCCGGTGGCGGAACCGGGGGGCATTTGTTCCCGGGAATTGCCATTGCTGAGGTATTTATGAAAAGACAGCCGGCAACCCGTGTATTGTTTGTCACCAGCGGTAAAAAAATTGAAGAAACGGTTTTAGCTAAAACTTTGTTTGAGAAAAAACTGATATCCGTTCAAGGCATAAAAGGCAAAGGCCTTATGGCGAAGCTGGCTTCTTTGTGCAGGCTCCCGAAGGGAATGATCGATGCGCTCAGGCTGTTAATTGGATTTAAACCCCATGTCGTTATCGGAATGGGTGCGTATTCTGCCGGGCCGGTTATTGCCGGCGCCTGGATGTTAAGGATTCACCGGGTAATTCATGAACAAAACAGTATACCGGGATTAACCAATAGACTTTTATCCGGATTGGTTGAAAAAATTTATGTGTCTTTTCCAAATACGGGATTTAAGCAAACGGTTAGTCATAAAATTGATTTTACCGGCAACCCGGTCCGTAATGAGATTGTTCAGGCAATTGAAAATGAACAAAACGGTCAAAACGTGCAGGCGGATGAAACAGATGTATACAATATCCTGGTGCTCGGTGGCAGCCAGGGAGCGCACAGCATTAACATGGCAGTCTTAGACAGCATCATGTATTTGCAAAATCCGGCAAAGTTCAGATTTGTTCATCAAACCGGGACCATGGATGCGGATGAAGTCACCAAAGTCTATCAGCAGTTAAAAGTCGAGGCTGTTGTAGCCCCCTTTTTTAATAATATGGCGGATTGTTACAAAAAGGCGGACCTTGTTATCTGCCGGTCAGGCGCAACAACCGTTGCGGAACTGACCGTAACCGGGAAGGCGGCTATCTTTATCCCGTTCCCGTATGCAACAGATGACCATCAGGTGGTCAATGCCAGGGCGCTTGTAGAAGATGGCGCCGCAGAAATGATATTAGAAAAAAATCTGACCGGGCAAAAACTGGCGGGGAAAATGACATTTTATGCTGAAAAACCGGAAGTAAAAAAAAGAATGGAATCCAAGATCCGGAAGTTTGGCCATCCGGATGCCGCAGAAAGAATTGCGGATGATATTTACAGGATTATTAAAAACAAAAAACACAAGTCAGCATGCATTTTATAACAAAGATGGCAAAGAAAAAAGTATCAAATTCAAGGCGCACAAAATTTGAAGAAAGAGGCGTAGCTAGCCTACTCCGTATTGATGAAAATTGCAGTGCAACACAGAATTTGGACTTTTTACGAAGCCAGCAAGGGTAATTATGTATCGAAAAAAATACCACATATTTTTTGTCGGCATCGGCGGGATTGGAATGAGCGGCATTGCAGAACTCCTGCTGACATTGGGGTATCGTGTTTCCGGTTCTGATATTGCCATGTCTGACGTCACACAGCGCCTGGAAAAGCTGGGCGGGAAAATATTTAAAGGGCACCATGCCGACCATATCACCGATGTAGATGTTGTGGTGACATCCTCTGCTATCAGTGAAGAAAACCCGGAGGTGCTTGCTGCTTTAGAAGCTTCTGTGCCGGTTATTCCGAGAGCGGAGATGCTGGCTGAACTGATGCGGTTAAAATACAGTATCGCGGTTGCCGGTGCCCATGGAAAGACATCCACGACTTCGATGCTGGCCGGTGTTCTTGCTGAAGGAGGACTTGATCCCACCGTGGTGATTGGCGGGAAATTGAAAAGTATTAACTCCAATGCGGTGCTTGGAAAAGGCGATTATATTGTCGCCGAAGCCGATGAAAGCGACGGGTCGTTTTTAAAATTTTCCCCGACCATTGCCGTAGTGACCAATATCGATCTTGAACATGTTGATTTTTATGGAAATATTGAAAATATTAAATCGGTTTTTTTAAATTTTATTGATCGCATACCATTTTACGGACTGGCTGTTCTTTGTCTGGATAATGCGGCGGTGCAGGAGATTATTCCAAAGGTCAAAAAACGGTTTGTTACTTATGGGCTAAACGCTCAGGCAGACATCCAGGCCCGCGATGTCGAGTTTGAGGGAATGCAGAGCCGTTTCAATGTGTATCGCAATGATGCGTTTTACGGTCAGGTCGCATTGAATATGCCGGGTATTCATAATGTGTATAATTCGCTTGCCGCCATTTCCGTGGGATTTGAACTCGACATTCCTTTTAAAAAAATTCAAATTGCCCTGGAACAGCTTCAGGGAGTAGCCCGGCGGCTGGAAGTCAAAGGTGATGTTGCCGGTATTAAAGTGTTGGATGATTATGGACATCATCCAACAGAAATTAAAGTTACCCTTGATGCCGTACGGAAAAGCTGGTCCGGCCGGCGGCTGGTTGTAATTTTTCAGGCCCACCGCTATTCACGGACAAAATCATTATATGATGATTTTACCCGGGCATTTTATCAGTCGGATTTGCTGCTCCTGCTGCCGGTATATGCTGCCGGAGAGGAACGAATCGAGGGAATAGATAACGTTATGCTGTGTGAGGGCATTAAGCGTCACGGGCACAAGGAAGTTTCATATGTCAATGACATGACCCAGGCAGTGGATTATCTTGCCGGGATCGTCAGAAAAGGGGATCTGGTGCTGACACTCGGTGCCGGAGATGTTTGGAAGTGCGGAGAATTGTTAATAAAAAAGCTTTCTGGTAAAAAAAATGAATAAATTGTCAGTTCACGGGGTATTATTGTTGCCTGCACTGCATCCCCCCCTATGTGGTGAGTGTTTACAGGGGATGCAGATGCAAGGCGGCGGGGGTGAAGTCGTACTTTTTCGTACTACGAACCCCAGCCAACACAGCAGGTGCGCCCCTGTGACACTTACAAATGTTTTTAGCAGGGATTATGGCGCTATCATCTGAGTTAAAAAAACAATTAAAGAATCGATTTTCAGATCGGGTGCGGTTTGATGAACCCATGGCACATCATACCGCTTTCCGCGTCGGCGGTCCGGCAGATGTCTTTATAACGGTAACTGAAGAAATCGAACTCATCTATCTGATGCAGTGGGTGAAAGAAAATAACCTGGCGTATTATATCCTTGGCGGCGGGACCAATCTGCTGGTTCAAGATCAGGGGATTCGCGGTGTGGTAATTTATATGGCAAAGGCATTGGCAAAGATTTCTCATTATGGCGAAATAATACTTTCGGCCATGGCAGGCGCCAGTTTAAGTACGCTTTGTCGCTTTGCGATTCATCACGGCCTGTCCGGGATGAATTTTGCACTGGGGATTCCGGGAACCGTCGGTGGGGCCATCCGTATGAATGCCGGGGCCTGGAAAGGTGAAATCAGTGATGTACTGGAAAGCATAAGAGTTCTTCGACCGGACGGTAGTATTGAATCAATGGATAAAAAATCTTTAATATTTACATACCGATCCGTTTCATCCCGCTCCGGGTCGTCGGTGGCAGAAAACAATAAGGATTTATCGTCATCCGTCATTCTGGAAGGACGATTTTTGCTGTCACAACAGCGGCCGGAAGTCTTACAAGCAGAAGCAGACGAAATGTTAAAGGCCCGGAAAAAATCACAGCCCGCCGGTTTGGCATCCGCCGGTTGTTTTTTTAAGAATCCCGATAACAGTGAATCCGCTGGTAAGCTGATTGATCTTGCCGGATGCAAGGGCTTGCGGGTGGGAAATGCAGCGGTTTCTGAAAAACATGCCAATTTTATCATTAATCAAGGTCAGGCATCAGCGGAAGATATTCTTCGGTTAATGCACAAGGTTCAGGAAACGGTTTTAAGAAAATTCAACATTATGCTGGAGCCGGAAGTTAAAATTGTTGGGAATTAATCAACCAAAAAAGAATCGGTTTAAAAAGAAAAAGTCTGTTGAAAATAGTGCCATGACACTTAAGCAGAGCATACGAATTCTTTTTAAAAGCAGCTTTTTAGCGCTCATGATGGTTGGTATGAGTCTGATGTTTATCTTTATCCATGACGTTTTGACCCAGTGTGATTATTTCAAAGCAGAGATGATCACCGTTGAAGGGGGGCAACGACTGACTCCGGATCAGATTCTTGAAACAGTAGAAATCGCAGAAGGGGTTAATCTTGTATCCCTGAACCTGAAAATGATCCGAAAAAGATTGCTGGCGCATCCATGGATTGCTGAAGCTGACATCCGCAGAACATTTCCGGGGAGTATTGCCATCCATATCAGAGAGCAGGAACCGCTGGCTGTTCTTGATTTCGGCAAACAATTCCTGATTAACCACAGCGGGGTTATTTTCAAGGAAGCGCAGGGCAATGAAATCGCAGACATGCCGGTTATGTCCGGAATTGACTATTCAGATTGGACATCAACTCAAACGCCTGAAACAAAGGTTTTTGTTTCCGTCCTTGAAGTACTGAACATTGGAAAGACAGCCGAGACGGTGCTGCCCAATACACTTATAAAAAAAATTAATGTTGATCGGGAAATCGGATTAACGCTTGAAACGGATGGTCCGGCGCGGACAATTCAGCTCGGATACGGTGACTACCTCAAAAAATACAGCCGTCTGGAAAAAATTTTTTCTTATGTTGAGCAGGATGAAGAAATTGAGTTCATCGAAGTGGTAGATTTGAGAAACCCGGACCATATTGTCGCAAGACCCGGTAAAGAGAAATTGTCCGAGAATGATAAAAAGGAGGTTTAACGTGAAAAACCATGAAGAACTTATCGTGGGGCTGGATATCGGTACAACAAAGATGTGTGCCGTTGTCGCAGAATTATCGGACGATAACGTCAATATTATCGGTATTGGCACGCATCCGTCGGTGGGTCTGCGCAAGGGCGTGGTGGTGAATATTGAAGCTACCGTTGAATCGATAAACAAGGCGGTCAGGGAAGCCGAAATGATGGCCGGGTGTGAGATTTCATCGGTTTATGCCGGCATCGCCGGGGGGCACATCACCGGTTTTAACAGTAACGGGATTATCGCGATCAAAGGCGATGACATTACCCAGGCAGATATGGACCGTGTGGTGGAAGCCGCCCGGGCAGTTGCCATTCCCATGGACCGGGAAGTTATTCATGTACTGCCTCAGGAATTTATCGTGGATGGTGAAGGGGGAATTCATAATCCGGTCGGTATGGCCGGTGTCCGTCTTGAAGCCAGAATCCATATTGTGACCGGTGCGGTAACATCTGCTCAGAACATTATCAAATGTGGCCATAAAGCGGGTCTGGATATTTGCGATATCATTTTAGAACCCATCGCATCCAGTGAAGCTGTGATGACCCCGGAAGAAAAGGAAGTCGGCACAGGGATTATTGACATTGGAGGGGGGACCACTGATCTGGCAATTTTTGCCGGAAATAACATCAAGCATACATTTGTCTTGTCTCTGGGCGGCAATAACATGACCAATGATATTTCCGTCGGGCTCAGGACGCCGATGGCTGAGGCGGAAAAGATTAAGTTAAAATACGGCACTTGTGTGTCTGATAAGGTTAAAAATGATGAAACTATAGAAATATCAGATATTAGTGGCCGCGGAGCACGGAAACTTCCCCGGCAGATCCTGGCGGAAATTTTAGAGCCCCGGGTCGAAGAAATCTTTACGTTGATGAAAAGAGAAATCCATCGGGCCGGGATGAAAGATTATTTGTCCGGCGGAATAATCCTAACCGGCGGTGCTTCTTTACTGGACGGGATTTCAGAAATTGCGGAATCAGTGTTCGAGCTGCCGGTCAGGCTTGGGACGCCCCAGAGGATCAGCGGCCTGGTCGATGTTGTAAACAGTCCCATGTATGCCACTGCTGTCGGGCTTGTGCTGTATGGGGCAAAACATCAGTCAAAAAAGAGATTCAGAATTCGTGATGCCAATATTTTTAACAGAATAATGACCCGGATGAAAACCTGGTTTAAAGAAATAATTTAGTCAGAGTTATATTATGTTGAGTATTAAGGAGAATAACCCAAAACACGGATACAAGGAGGCGGGAGTATGGATTTTACTTATGTAGAGGCAGCAGAAAGTTCAGCAAAAATCAAGGTTATCGGTATCGGCGGGGGGGGGTGCAATGCGGTAAACAACATGATTGATTCAAACCTTGAGGGTGTTCAGTTTATTGTTGCCAATACGGATTCTCAGGCACTGGCTTATTCAAAGGCAGCCATTAAGATCCAGCTGGGCCAGGCATTAACTGAAGGCTTAGGCGCGGGTGCGGATCCGAGTGTCGGAAGGGATGCAGCACAGGAGTCAGCTGATGTTCTCAGAGAAGCACTGAAAGACAGTCATATGGTATTCATTGCAGCCGGCCTTGGTGGTGGTACCGGAACCGGCGCCGCACCGGTCATCGCGGAAATCTGTAAGGAACTGGGCGCATTAACCGTGGCGGTGGTCACCAAACCGTTTGCTTTTGAAGCCAAAAAAAGAAGCAAGCAGGCTGAAGACGGGATCAACCTGTTAAAGGAAATGGCTGATACGGTCATCACGATACCCAATGACCGTTTACGGGGCCTGGCGTCTAAAAAGTCGACGCTGATTGACATGTTTAAACGTGCCGATGAAATATTGAATCATTCGGTAAAAGGAATTACAGACCTGATTCTGAGACCCGGATTGATCAATCTTGACTTTGCCGATGTTAAGGCCACCATGTCCAAGGCCGGTATGGCAATCATGGGAATTGGCGTTTCAAGCGGTGAAAACCGGGCGATTGAAGCAGCGGAAAGGGCCATTTCTCATCCGCTTCTTGAAGATAATTCCATTGTTGGTGCCCGGGGTGTGTTGATGAACATCACCTGTAATTCCGATCTGACGATGGAAGAAACCATTGAAGCCTCCGAAAGAATTTATAATGAAATCGGAGATGATGATGTTGAAATTATCTGGGGTACGGCGGTTGATGAAAGTCTTGGTGATGAACTGCGGGTAACGGTTATCGCAACCGGTATTGGTGACGGAAAGGTTCAGATGCCAAAGCCCCGTTCCTCTTTCAGAGATGTTTCCAGAACCAGAGAAGCAACCAGAGAAGCAACAAGGGGTGTTGTCCGGAATCCAACACCGGAAGAATTGAAAAATTTTGATGAAGAACTGGTTCGGCCGGCGTATATTCGCAAAAAAGAAGAAGCCAATGAGCGAAAAAATGATTCGGGATCACGCAAAGTAAAGAAAATAAATAAATTTAAAAGCGATTCGGCTAGCAGAAGCGAACCCTATGTTGACTATGATATTCCGACATTTTTAAGAAGAAAAGCGGATTAAAGTCAGTCATGAAGTATCGTAGAAAATAATTCTCCTTGTATCGTGTGAAAAAAATACGGCAGGATACCTGCCGTTAAAAAAGGCCGGGGTGAAACACCCGGCCTTTTTTGAAAGATATTTCGGCTTTGATCATCGTTTCGGCCAAAGCAGGTTCATTTCTGGGGACAGTATATGCATTTATTGACATATCTTACGGCTTTGGATATCTTATTTTCATGGCACGAATGGCAAGAGTAGTGGCGGAAGGGATGCCCCACCATATCACGCAACGCGGGAACA
>JAQIBZ010000505.1 GCA_027858815.1 Desulfobacteraceae bacterium | reverse complement strand
TTGTAGCGCGAAATTTGTGAAATAAGGAACAAACAAAAAAAATGGTTTTATCGGTTTTGTAAAAACCAGACGATGATAGGAAGGATAAGCACAATCACTGAAATAAGAATTCCCGGCGGAGACAGGTACGCTTTATAGGCAGGTTCTCCTTTGAGCTTGCTTTTTTTAACTTCTGATGAAAACCAGCTGCCGAGTAGAATAGCGGCTGAAAAAACTGCAATGATTTTAATAAGCATGATTAAATTTTCCAAAAAAATTCCTCCGTACTGATAAAAATAATCTGTCTTTAATTCTATTTTAAATTAAATATGATTAAAGAATAGTTTTTGTTGATATCACCATTTCAAGATGCAGGGAGCAATATCCTTACCAGAACAAAGCTTGTTATTCAAAAATTTTTTCATCCGGTGCACCAGACTCATCTGATCATGGCCTTTTTGACATAGGGCATGACAATTTTTTTAAAGGATTCAAACTCACCTGCAGAAAATGTTGAGTTTTGGTTTTCAAAAAAGTCCGGGTGCAATACTGTGTTTTGAATGTTTGCTTTTTGCAGCACGAATAGGTCTGCATCTTTAATTATGCGGGCAATCTTATAAATTATATCTTCGTTAATAAAGGGTTTCACGCAGGTTGTTCTGAATTCATGGGGAATGTCGGAATTTTTGATTAATTGAATACTCTGTAAAATATCAGCGGGAAGAATATTCTGTGCGATATGCGGAGAGTAATTCTCAGGAAGCGTTTTGACGTCCATCGCGATATAATCGATTAGTCTGTTTTTGAGCAGAAATTCAATGACCTTTGGCCGGCTGCCGTTGGTATCTATTTTGATGGGAATGCCGATAGATTTTATTTGCTCACAAAATTCAGGCAGATCTTTTTGTAATGTAGGCTCACCGCCGGTAATGGCAACACCATCCAGAAGAGATTTCCGTTTATTTAAAAAAGCAAAAATCTCTTCCGGATTAATCGGTGTATACGGCGGTTTTACCAATTCAGGGTTATGACAATAGGGGCAGTCAAAATTACAGCCTGCTGTAAAAATAACGCAGCAAATTTTTGCGGGAAAATCGATAAGGGAATTTTTTTGAATGCCACCGATGATCATTTATTGAGTCCTATACCGCGCTGGCGGTATTCATTGTATACATTTTCCGGATATTAAATTCGGCCAGTTTGCCGTTATTCCACTGACTGATAGGTCTCAGATAACCGACTATGCGGGAATATACTTCTACCGGTTCGCCGCATTCCGGGCACTGTGCATGCTGTCCGGTTAAATACCCGTGACTTGTACAGACGCTGAATGTCGGAGAGAGCGTGAAATATGGCATATGGAAATTGTTTGTAATCTTTTTCACCATGTTTCGGGTGGTTTCGATGTTGTCCACTTGTTCTCCGAGAAAGACATGGAAAACTGTGCCGCCGGTATATTTGGTCTGGAGGGTATCCTGGAGTTCGAGTGCTTCAAAAATATCGTCGGTATAGTTGACCGGAAGCTGGCTGGAGTTCGTGTAAAATGGATCTGCTCCCTGTTTATAATAAGATTCATTTGCACAGAGAATGCCTGGATATTGATTTTTATCAATTATTGCCAGTCTGAAAGCGGTACCTTCACCAGGGGTCGCTTCAAGATTAAAAAACTCGCCGGTTTCTTCCTGGGCTTTTTTTATTGTACTTCGCAGGTGATCTAAAACTTCAACAGCAAATGCATGTCCTGTCGGAGTGCCGATATCAACACCAATAAAATTTTGGCAGGCTTCGTTCATCCCGATGATCCCGATGGTTGAGAAATGATTTGTCCAGTAGGCATTGGTCTTTTCCTTAATGCCGCGTAAGTAAAATTTCGAGTAGGGGTACAGATTTTGTTCGGTGAATTTTTCAAGTACTTTACGCTTGATGGTCAGGCTGTCTTTAGCGATGTGAGCCAGTTTTGTTAATTGATCGAAGAATTCGGTTTTGTCCTTGGCTACATATCCGATTCGGGGAAGGTTAATCGTGACAACGCCGATAGATCCGGTCAGCGGGTTAGCGCCAAAAAGACCGCCGCCTCTTTTTTGAAGTTCACGGTTATCCAAACGCAGCCGGCAGCACATGGACCTGGCATCTTCAGGCGACATGTCTGAATTAACAAAGTTTGAAAAATAGGGTATCCCGTATTTGCCGGTCATTTTCCAAATATTTTCCAGGTTCGGGTTCTCCCAGTCAAAATCTTTTGTGATGTTGTATGTCGGAATTGGAAAGGTGAACACCCGACCCTTGGCATCTCCTTCCATCATCACTTCGGCAAAGGCACTGTTGATTATATTCATTTCATGCTGAAATTCACCATATGTTTCGGTTTGGTGTTCGCCACCGATAATAATCGGAACATCCTTCAGTGTGCCCGGTACATTTAAATCCATTGTGATATTGGTAAACGGGGTCTGGAATCCGACGCGGGTCGGTATGTTGATATTGAAAACAAATTCCTGTAAGGCCTGCTTGACGTCTTTGTAAGAAAGATCGTCTTTGCGGACAAACGGCGCCAGTAACGTGTCAAAGTTGGAAACCGCCTGTGCACCGGCAGCTTCTCCCTGAAGCGTATAAAAAAAGTTGACGATTTGTCCCAATGCAGACCTGAGATGTCTTGGCGGCGCACTTTCGACTTTGCCCGGTACACCCATAAACCCGACAGTGAGAAGGTCCTGAAGATCCCATCCGACACAGTAAATGGATAAAAGGCTTAAATCATGAATGTGAAGATCTCCGTTTTTGTGAGCATCTCTGATTTCCGGGGGGTAGATACGGTTCAGCCAGTATTCCGCAGTGATGTCTGAAGAAATATAATTATTCAGACCCTGTAAAGAATAGCTCATATTGCTGTTTTCTTTTATTTTCCAGTCCATTTTCTGCACATAATTTTCTACAATTTTGACATGTGCTTTGGTTGTGATTTGTCTGATCTGGGCATGTTGTTCCCGATAAATGATATATGCCTTTGCTGTTTTATAATAGGGCGAGTCCAGCAGTACTCTTTCAACAATATCTTGAATATCTTCAACTTCCGGGCAATTGGAAAGGTGCATTTCATGAGCAAGCGTCAAAACGCGCAATGTCATTTTCTTTGCTTCTTTTTCCCCAAATTCATTGCTTGCTTCGCCGGCTTTGGCGATTGCAGCTATAATTTTAGAAGAATCAAAGTCATCTACCCGGTCATTGCGTTTTTTGATTTGATTAAACATATCAATTCCTTAAGGCGATTATATCATTTATGGGTGAGAAGAATGCCGTGATACTAATTTTTATGAAACAGTGTTTATTATTGTAAGATTATTTCACAATATATGGGCTTATGTCAATAAATAAATCAATATATTGTGCTTTGAAAAAATTTAATCCTCTGCCGGACCGCTGAAATGGCTATAGAAAGGCTAACCCAAATATAATCAGAAGTTTTTAATCTTGTTTCCCAGCCGAATTCAATAAAAAAAAGAATAGACAACTTGCTGGTAAGATTTTATTATACCATAAGTTGGATTTAGGCCTATGATGCTCTTTGTCGGGAGACAATAAAATCGGTGTATTGAAAAGAAAATATATGCAATACAGTTTAACTTTTTTTTGCAGTCCGGCTTTCTCTAAAACGATTTTATGAAAGAAAAACGTAGCTGATTATGCAAATTGATAAAAGCTTTTCTTTTAGAAAAACTATCAGTCCGTGGTATGATTCTGATTCAGCCTGCCTGATTAAGGCCCTGTTGATGTTTATGATCATTTTGTTCGGGATTGATGGAGTAAAAGTTGCCAGACAAATTGATGCCTATAATGATTATGTCTGGGTTCCCGGGCTGCTATTTACGATGAGCATGTCCGTGTTTGTGATAAATTTAATCCGCCTGGTCAAACGATATGGTAGAAGTAGAAGTTCTGCGATGTGATTTTTTACGACGCCATCTGAATATTTTTTACGAGAGCATCATTATTAGCGGATAGAAAATTCTTAAGACCTAATTTGAGCGATTTGTCGAGGTTGTCCCAAGCTAAAACGCTCAATTTAGGTAAGAATTAGATGCCGACTTGCGCATCATCTTTGTTTACCAAAAGCAATTCAAAAAAATAATGAAAAATTCTTGCAGTTACGCCCCACACGACCACATCTTCAAACGGATAGAGTAATTCTGCGATATTCGGTATGTGTCCTTGAAAATTATTTGATATATGTGTTTTTAGCATCGGCGCAATCGGTATTTCAAGTATCTTTGATATTTCTTTTTCATCATAGGTGATATTCTCAGAATTACCTTTCCATGTGCCGAGAAATACTTCGATATCCTTTTGCTGAATTGTTTGAAAATGTCCCAATGATCCGATAAATTCTACCTGGTTTTTTGAAATGCCGATTTCTTCTTCCAGTTCTCTGTAAGCAGCTTCAAGGGGGGTGGTGTCTTTTTCATCAATATGACCGCCGGGAAGCGCTACCTGATTGCGCCAGGCATAACCGGGGGTATCTGTTTTTAAAATGGCCAGTAAAAAAGGAAAATTGTTTTTATTGCCGATAAGAAAAAATACACAGGTGCCGTCATATCGCTTATCCTTGGCGGGCGGCAGGGTCTTCGCCGTGCGTAAAAGTTCTTTTAAAAACCGGGGACCGAGTTTTTTCAGCATTAATCGAATCTGTATATGAATGATTATTGAGTAATAGTTTTTTTCTCTTTATTTGTTTTTTTTTGATTTGCGACAAATTCAGAAAATTTCATCTCTTTAAAACTATCCGTATTTAAAAACTTTAACATGTCTAACAACATATCAGGCTTGATGAATCCGGGTTGGTTTGAAAGTGACGTGCTGTCTTCGGCAATAAACCAGGTGCTCGGAAATCGGCTTACCCCGTATTTTTTTGCCACTTTTTTTTGTTTTTCTGCATTTACCCGGATGGAAACAAAATTGTTATTCAGGTAGTCAATAACTTTCGGATCAACAAAAGTCTGTTTGTTCATTATTTTGCAGTAAGTACACCAGTCAGTATAAAAATGCAGAAATCCTTTTTTGCTCTGTTCTTTAATCATCTTTATGCCGGTGTCATAGGGCTGCCACATAATTTCTTTTTGTTCCGCCATTGCCGGTGTGAAGTATAATGAAACAATAATGCAGAGTATTGTTATTGTAAAAATCTGTTTTATTTTCATAATTTGATTGTAATCCTTAATTCTCAGATAAAATTTATCTCTTAATGTACAAATGAAAAAAGAAGGGAGTTAAAATAATTAAACCCCAATAGAAATATGCCTACAAAAATAAGCAATACGCCGGCAATGGCATTCATATACCGAAGCGCTTTAGACGCACGCCGCATAAATTCAAGCAGATAATTAATAAAAAAAGAAATGATCAGAAACGGGAGCGCCAGACCAAAGGTATATAATGATAAAAGAAGCATGCCCTGCCAGATTGTTTCCTGTGTGGCGGCCATGGCAAGAATAGAACCGAGCATGGGGCCGGTGCAAGAACTCCACCCGGCGCCAAAGGCCATGCCGACGATAAATGTTCCGAAAAAATGCAAAGGTTTTTTTTGCAGGTGAACCCTTTTGTCAACTTCTAAAAATTTGATCCGGAAAAGACCGGTCAAATGAATTCCCAAAATGATAATAATGACACCGCCAACAATCCGGATAATGTCTTTGTGCTGGTCAAAAAGACCGCCAAAACTCGCTGCTAAAGCTCCTAATGTGATAAACAGAACAGAAAATCCGGAGACAAAGGCAAGGGTTGACACAAAAACTTTTTTTCGGATTTGTGCCGACGCATCCCGGGTTAATTCATCCAGAGAGTATCCCGTGATAAATGTAAAGTAGGCCGGAATCAAAGGAAAGACGCAAGGCATCATAAAAGAGAGGAGTCCGGCCAAAAAAGCGGCAGAGTATGATATGGTTTGAGTAAACATTGTTTAATAATAATAACTTATTTTAATAAATCAAATAAAAAGAGGAAAAAGGTTTGGTCGGATAAGAAATCCGGGTTAGTTACTGAGTTCCTTTGACCTTTGTGCTGCTGCGGTAACCGCCTGAATTATAATCCTTTTTACACCGTTATCGTCTAATACTTTGATTGCAGCTTCCGTGGTTCCCCCTGGAGATGTCACTTTCTGTCGAAGTTCCTGAGCTGAAATCGATTGATTTTCAAGTAAAATCATCGCCCCCTTCAGGGTGGCGGTAGCCATCTCTGAAGCATTTTCCGGGGAGATGCCAAGGTTTACGGCTGCCTCAATCATCGCTTCTGCCAGATAGAAACAATAGGCCGGACCGGATCCGGAAACAGCAGTAACCGCATCCATATCGCTTTCCCGGCATTCAATCACCTTACCCATGGACGATAAAATTTTGGTTGCAAGTTCAATATCTTCTGAAGTGGCATAATCATTCGCGCAAAGACCGGACATGCCGGAAAGAACAAGGGCCGGGGTATTGGGCATGACCCGAAGGATCGGCATTTGTCTTTTTTTGTCATCTTTGATGGCATCATATATATAGTGTTCAAATTTTCGGATGGGTGTTCCGGCAGCAATGGAAATAAAAATTTTCCTGTCGGATATTTTTTTGAAAACAGATGATGCTTGGAGATCTGCTAAAACCTGTTCAACGGATTGCGGTTTTATGGCAAAAATAATCACATCGCATGTTTCAATGAGGATGCTGTTGTCTGGTAACACATTAATCCCACATGCTTTTTGTAGGGCATCTGTCTGTTTTTTGATAATATCACAGACGAACAGGTCGGAAGGTGCGGAACTTTGTGATTTGATCAACGCCCCGATCATTGCCTGGCCCATATTGCCCGCCCCGATAAAACCGATTTTATGAGAAATCTTCGGCATTTTAAATCCTTTTTGATCAGATTGACTGTTTTGAAAAATTCTTCAATGTGTTATCTTGATTTATGATATCAATGTCAATGATTATCAATATCATGGAAATGGCTTGACTTCTAACGGAATTTTTATTTATTTAATATACTGATGTTTAATGATGATAGAAGCATTTAGTTCGTCTCTCACATAGAAAGTTTTTATATGTTTATACTTGGTAATTTTATCAGAGCCCTGGCCGAAGTCATCAATATCGGTTTGACTTTATTTATGTGGGTTATTATTGCGCATGCAATTTTATCCTGGGTGCGTCCCGATCCGTTTAATCCCATTGTCCGGTTTATCAATCAGGTAACCGAGCCTTTACTTTATCAAATCCGGAGCCGGATTCCATCGGCATTTGGCGGGATGGATTTTTCACCGGTCATTGTTCTATTAGCCGTCGTTTTTTTGAAAATTTTTATTGTTGATAGTTTATTGCGTTTGTCGATGATTCTGTCATGATCTTTGTACGGTGCCTTTTCTACTGAAAAATTAATCCGGCTTTAGAGATGTAAGAATTGAAGTAATTGAGTCTGTCGTTGAATGTGGTGAATTCTTTGATAACAGGAGCCGCTCATGGCGAAAATTGATGCGTTTTTTAAATTGATGAATGATCAGGGAGCCTCGGACCTTCATTTGGTTGCGGGCCAGCAGCCGGCCCTGAGAATTCGAGGCGAAATTGAACGAATCAAGTATAAACCCCTTGATAATGATGAACTTCGGAGCATGGTTTATGAAATCGCACCGGAAGAAAAAATCAAGTTGTTTGAAGAAACCGGGGACGTTGATTTCGGCTATGAAATTCCGGGGCTTGCAAGGTACCGCTCAAATTTTTTCATGCAGAGAAACGGGGTGGGTGCTGTTTTCCGGCAGATTCCCAATAACATTATGGGGTGTGATCAGCTGGGGCTTCCCCCGGTAATTTCTAAACTGGCATCCCTGCCCAGGGGGTTGGTAATCATTACAGGCCCTACGGGAAGTGGAAAATCAACAACTCTGGCGGCAATTATAGATGAAGCCAATCGTGTCCGTAAGGATCATATTATAACAGTTGAAGACCCCATCGAATTTGTGCATGAAAGCCACGGATGTATTGTGAACCAGAGGGAAATCGGTGTGCATACCAAGAATTTTAGCTCTGCGCTCAGAGGTGCGTTGCGTGAAGATCCGGATGTTATTCTGGTTGGTGAAATGCGGGATCTGGAAACAATGTCTCTGGCCATTGAGGCGGCTTCCACCGGTCATCTGGTGTTTGCCACGCTGCATACGTCCAGTGCCATGAAAACGGTTGATCGTATGGTCGAAGTGTTTCCGGCCGAACAACAGGCTCAAGTCCGTTCCGGTCTGGCGGACAGTATCCGGGCAGTCATTGCACAGGTATTGTTTAAGCGGATTGACCGAAAAGGCCGATGCCCTGCCCTTGAAATTCTGATTGCCACTCCGGCGGTCAGGAATCTGATTCGAGAGGGTAAAACGCATCAGCTGCCGTCTTCCATGCAGACCGGTAAAAAATATGGTATGATTCTCCTGGATGATGCGATTATGGACCTCTATAATAAGGGGTGGATCAGCGCTGAAGACTGTTACAACAAAGCAAATGACAAACAGAAATTCAGGCCGTTGTTGAAAGATGCGCCGGCGGATTTTACCGAAGCATAAATGTGGGCCTGAATTGATGAAAAGAGACCTTATTCATGGCGTTTATTTATAAATATTTGATAAGGAATAAGGAAATATGAAAAAGCCGGAAACCGATTTTATTTTAACCGCCATGCTGGATTCCCATGAAAGTGTGTCAGATCTGAATTTTACCGCCGGAAAGCCATTGCAGGTTGAAACCTACGGTGAATTGACAGTCGTGGATATGAAGCCGCCGCTGAAAACATTGACGCCTTTTCAAACGGAAGTGATTGCGTTAAATCTGATTGGCAGAGACCGGCGATTGATTGACACGCTGCTTAAAGAAGGCTCCTGTGATTTATCGTATTCTTTGCCGGGTAAGGCACGGTTCAGGGTAAATGTTTTTTCCCAGTCCGGAAATTATTCCATTGTTCTGCGCCAGCTTGAAACAAAAGTGCCGACAATTAAAGAGATGAATCTTCCGGAGATTTTTAATAAAATTGCAAAGGAAAGAAACGGCATCGTTATTTTCACCGGGGCCACCGGTACTGGTAAAACCACCTCACTGGCAGCTCTTTTATCAGAAATCAACAAGGAAAAAGCAGTACATATCGTCACTCTTGAAGATCCGGTAGAATATATTCATACCCACAAGAAAGCCACATTTAACCAGCGGGAGATGGGGACAGATTTCAGTACGTTTGCAGCAGGACTGAGAGCCGCCCTCCGGCAGGCACCGAAAGTTATTCTGGTCGGTGAAATGCGGGACCGGGAAACTGTTGAAATCGGCCTGTCTGCCGCTGAAACCGGGCATCTGGTTTTTACCACTCTGCATACCGTAGATGCCGGGCAGACAATTAACCGTATCCTGGGTATGTTTGCCATTGAAGAAGAGAATCAGATCCGGATTCGTCTGGCGGATACGCTTCGCTGGGTTGTCTGTCAGCGCCTTCTTCCAAAAGTCGGGGGTGGGCGTGCTGCAGCATTTGAGATTCTGGGTACCAGTCTGCGGGTAAAAGATGCCATTTTGCACGGAGAAGGGGAGGGAAAAACTTATTATGACATGATGGAAGCCTCCGCTGCATTTGGTTGGACAACATTTGACCATTTTATTGTCGGTTTGTTTGAAAAAGGCCTGGTTTCAGAAGAAACCGCCATCGGGTATGCTTCCCGAAGATCAATTGTCGGTCGTGGAATTGATCTGGTGAAAAGCTCGAGGGGTGAATCAACCACCAAGCTTGATAAGCTTGAAATTGATATGGGGTATGGGAAAAAATCCACCTATTAAGCAGTAAATTTATTTATCAGAATTAGACCGGGGTATAATAAATGGAGATTATTTGTAATAATTGCAACAGCAAGTTAAGTGTTGCCGATGATAAGCTTCCGCAAGGAAAATCCGCTTCCATCCGGTGCCCGAAATGTAAGAATAAAATATCCATTGATTTGAGGAGTCACCCGGAAGACGGCAATGCCGCTGCTGAAGCGGCAGTTCAGCCAAACGCGTTTAACTTTGACGAAGGGGATGACTATGATGCCAGTGAAAAACCTTTTGACTTTCTTGAAGAAGAAGGAAACACGGCACTTATCTGTGAAAATGACCCTGAGATAATAAAGCAGATTAATATTGTTCTGGGCATAATGGATTATAGCGTGGCCACAGCCGAGTCCATCCGGGATGCGTTGAAGAAAATGAAGTACCATACGTATGATATGATGCTGATTAATGAATCCTTTGACGGCTGTGATCCGGATGCAAATGGTCTTTTGGTCTATGTGGAACGATTAAGCATGGCTGTGCGCCGCAATGTTTTTGTGGGATTGCTGACCCAGCGGTATCCGACGATGGATAATATGGCGGCGTTTTTGAAGAGTGTTAATATAACAATTAATGTTAAGGATATCGGCAGTATTGACAGGATACTCAGCCGGGGTATCAATGAACACGAATTGTTTTATGCCACATTCAAGGACAGTGCAAAAAAAATGGGAATGGCATAAAATTAAAAAAATGAGTGATCAGAATAAGTACACCTGCAATGAATACAGACAGGAAATGATTCTGCTGTCATTGCGGTTGCGATTAAATAAAGAGAACTTACCGGAATTGGAAAAAGAAAAGATCCAATATGAAATTCAAAAGCTTGAAACCGCAATGGATATGACATAAAAACAGTCAGATTCTAATGGCAAAGAAAAAAGCGCCACATTCAAGGCGCGCAAATTCTGAGTGATGATTCGTACTTGTCGTACTATGAAGAAACGAAGAATGCAGCGCAACACAGAAGGTGGACTTTTTACGAAGCCATTAAAGCTGTTGGCTGATTATTCTCAACCCTTCCAACGTCAATCCCGTTTCAACAGATTCAATGGTAGTTGATATATTCTTCATCAACGGTGCCAGTCCCCCGGTTGCGATTACTTTGGCCTCCGGTTCTGCCGGCATTTCCTGTTTAATTCGGCGGACCATTCCATCCACCATTTCCGCGTATCCATAGATAATCCCGGATTTCATACTGTGAATGGTATTTTTGCCGATGACTGTTTCCGGCGGATTAAACAATTCCACCCGGGGAAGCTTGGAAGCGTGTTTAAACAATGCTTCAGCTGAAATACCGATGCCGGGAGCAATCGCCCCCCCCAGATATTCTCCCTTTGACGAGATCACATCAAATGTCGTGGCGGTTCCAAAATCAATAACAATCAGACTTGTTTTGTATAAATCATATGCGGCAATGCCGTTTACCAGGCGGTCTGCACCGACTTCTTCCGGATTATCATATAGAACCGGCATTTTAACCGATTCGGCATCAATCCAGCAAGGGGCATGTCCCAAATATTTTACACAATAATCATCAAGAATTTTCATCATTGGGGGGACAACACAGGAGACAATTGTTTTGGAGATGTCTGTCGGGTTTATCTGTTTGCTTTGAAAAAGGTTGGAAATAACAATATGAAATTCATCTTCTGTAATGCGGGGGGTCGAACGAATTCGCCAGTCACAAATCAACCGATCCTTTTCAAATATTCCGATAACCGTATTGGTATTACCCACATCAACGACTAAAAGCATGTTTTTTCGCCTGAATTTAGTTTCTTATCTCTGAATTTTGTGTTTTTTTGGCAAACAATTTTAAAATTTCAAAAAATGTGAAGTGACTAAAGTGATCTAAAGTGCCTAAAGTTCAGGACTGCGCGAAACGCGCGATCATTTTAACATAAAAATTGAAAATGCCGAAGGCATTATCCATAACTTTAGCTCACTTCAAACTTTAGTTCACTTTTAACTTTTCCGGTTTATCCGGGTTAGGTTATGTTAAAACAGAATTTCGTATCGCATCGACGAGTTGGACTGTCGCACGGGTATTGGCAACATTATGGACGCGAACAATATGGGCTCCTGCCATAATTCCGGCCGTAATCGTTGCCTGTGTGCCGGTTTCGACCAGCGGATGGTCCGGCTTTGGTTCTGTATTACCGTTTTGAGCAAGAACTTTCCGGATAAACGCTTTTCTTGATGACCCCAGCAGTATCGGTACATTCAGGTCTTGAAAATTATTTAAGGTGTTGATTAAATATAGATTGTGCTGCACGGTTTTGCCGAATCCGATGCCCGGATCAATGATGATTTTATTTTTTGAAACACCGGCTTTTTCTGCCCGGGAAATAGCATTCGCCAGAAAACCTTTGATCTCACCTGTTAAATCATCATAGACAGGTGCCTTCTGCATGTCTGAGGGGGTTCCTTTCATATGCATCAGGATGAGCAGTACATCATTTTTTGAAGCCACCTCAGCCATGTCGGGGTCAATTTTTAATGCGCTGATGTCATTAATAATTGACGCACCGGCAGATATGGCGCGACGGGCGACAACCGACTTGGTTGTGTCAATGGAAATGGGCGTGGAAATATTTTTTGCCAGATGCTCGATTACCGGGACAACCCGCCGGGTTTCTTCTTCAATCGAAACCGGTTCTGAAAACGGCCGGCTGGACTCACCGCCGATATCAATGATATCGGCGCCTTGCTCAATCATTTGTTCTGCCTGAGCCAGAGCGGTATCTAAGGCAAAAAATTTACCGCCATCTGAAAATGAATCCGGAGTAATATTCAAAATCCCCATGATTCGGGTGTGCGCGCCTAACTCCAGGCAGTGGTTTTGCCATGAAAGGGTGTATTGTTTTGTCGTCATTTTTTTATCTAAACTTGATCTATTCTTTTGATTCCGTGGCTTTTGCCGCTCCTTGGTCAGAATCCGGATTTATTCCCGGTATGGTGATGCCCGGGCGCATCTCATAAATCAGATCATCTAATTCTTTGCCGAGAACTGTTTCTTTTTCAATGAGCAAAGCAGCAAGTTTATGAAGAATATCAACATTTTCTTCTAAAATTTTGCGGGCATTTTTGTAACTGTTTTTCACCAGGCTGGATATTTCACTGTCAATGATTTGAGCCGTAGCTTCCGAATAGTCCCGGTGCTGGGATATTTCCCTGCCTAAAAAGATCTGTTCATCCTGCTTGGCAAATGACAGCGGCCCTATTTTTTCACTCATTCCCCAGGCCCGGACCATGTAACTGGCCAGATTGGTCGCCTGCTTAATATCATTGGATGCGCCGGTGCTGATACGGTTAAATATCAATTCTTCAGCTACGCGACCGCCCATAGCAACCGCCAGTTCACTGATAAGCTGGTCTTTGTATTGAAAATCCTTTTCTTCCGGCAAAAACCAGGTGACTCCGGCAGCCCGTCCGCGGGGAATAATAGTGATTTTGTTGATGGAGTCTGTTTCCGGCAGAAACCGGGCGATGATGGCATGTCCGCCTTCGTGATAGGCGGTATTTTTTTTGTCATCATCTTTGATGACTTTTGATTTGCGCGCCAGACCCATGACGATTTTATCTTTGGCATCTTCAAAATCAACCATAGCCAGACGGTCTTTGCCTTTTTTGGCGGCAATCAATGCGGTTTCGTTGATCATGTTTTCCAGATCCGCACCGGAAAATCCCGGAGTCCCTTTGGCCAGAACGGCCGGATCTACATCCGGATCAAGGGGTGTTTTTTTAATATAAACTTCAATAATGGCTTTTCTTCCCCGGATATCCGGCAGTGAGACAACCACCTGGCGGTCAAACCTTCCGGGCCGAAGCAGTGCGGGGTCTAGAACATCCGGACGATTGGTGGACGCAATCAGGATAACACCTTCATTGGATTCAAACCCATCCATTTCAACCAGCAACTGGTTCAGGGTCTGCTCCCGTTCGTCATGACCGCCGCCGAGTCCGGCGCCTCTGTGCCTGCCCACGGCATCAATCTCGTCGATAAAAATCAGGCAGGGAGCGTTTTTTTTACCCTGAACAAAAAGGTCTCTGACCCGGGATGCGCCGACGCCGACAAACATTTCAACAAAATCGGAACCGCTGATACTGAAAAAGGGAACACCGGCTTCTCCGGCAATGGCGCGGGCTAAAAGGGTCTTGCCGGTTCCGGGGGCGCCAACCATCAAAACACCTTTGGGAATTCGACCCCCCAGGCGGGTATATTTTTTAGGATCTTTCAAAAAATCAACGATTTCTCCGACTTCTTCCTTGGCCTCATCAATACCGGCCACATCGTCAAAGGTGATTTTTTCCGTTTGATCAGAAAGCATGCGTGCGCTGCTTTTACCAAATGACATGGCTTTACCGCCGCCGCCCTGCATCTGGCGCATAAAAAATATCCAGACGCCGATCAGTAACACCATCGGAAACCATGACACCAGAATTGAAATAAACCATGGGGTTTGCTGTTCGGGTTTTGCATCAAAGGAGACGCCCTTGCTTCGGAGAAAACCGATCATTTCGCTATCCTGAGGCGCATATACATGATAGCGGATACCTCCCTGGTCGTTTACAAGTAAATTGTCTCCCTGGATAACGACCTTTGATATTTTGTCACTTGCAACCATTGCAAGGAATTCACTGTAGCCGAGTTCCGTTTCGGTTTGGTGTTGCTGGTTAAAGATTTGGAAAAGCATGATCATCATCAGTACGATGATAATCCAAAGTGCTATGTTTTTATTAAAAGGGTTCAAAACAGTCTCCTCTGTACGAAATTAGTCTCTGATTTTAAAAAGTGGTTAATCAGTATATAATAATAACGAATTAAAAATAGTAAATTATAAATCTTATTTTAGCGGACATAAAATTGTCAACCGCTTAAATTAACGTTAGATAATCTGGCATTTATATTTGCGTATTTCAGTTTTGTAAATACTTTTAAAAAGCTTTGTTTTTTTAGGGAAGTGGAAAATATTAATATACCGGAATTGCGCAAAATTTTTGGTCGTATTCAAGGCACGTCAACAGGCGCATAACTAGTTATGTAACTGTTGATACAACGAAGAAGACGACCAAAAAGGCAAGCAAGTTTGGTATATTAATATTTGGAAGTTCCCTTAGTTGTTATCGGGTTTTTTCTCAAAAGATAAGTCTACTCTAAGAACGGTTTTTGTTTCCGGTGTTACTTTAATCGGATCTGCAATTCTAAACCCCCCTACCCAGATAATTTTATCTCTGCTGAAAAATATCGGAATAGTGCTACGTTTTTCCGGGAGGACTTTATTGTTATTGAAAAAATGGTTGAGTTTTTGTGTGCCGGTCATGCCAAAGGGAAAAAATTTGTCTCCAGGACGAAAATTTCTGATAACAATTGGAAATTTTAACCTGTCACTATCAAAAAATGCTGTAAAATTCCCCTGGCCGGACAAATTTTGGATTTGTGCGGAGGGGATTTTGTTAAATGTGATCCGGGTGTTTATTTCGGAAATGTAAACAGACGACTCTGATTCTATGGTGGACCGGGATATTAAATATTCAAAGAAAGTCTGTTTTTTTTCTAATGCCGTTGATGTTATAGTGCGCAGGTTTTGTGGTTCTTTTTGAACAATCAGTTGATCTGCTTGCTTGAAAATTCTGATCTGGTCCGGCAGGTCTAAACGTGCATCCGTATATTTTTTGTTAATTATCTGAATAATCGAATCAATGTGTGAGGATGTGATTCTTCTTAAGTTTGATTTGATTTTTAAAATGGCTTTGCGGAGCACGCGGCGTTGTGCAGCCAAATGAAAAGTCAGCAGTACGGAAACAGACAGTGCTATTTTTCGGTCATCTGTATTTAAGACGGCTTGATCATAAAACGGGTTGATCAAATCACTAATCCATTCTTCCTCAGATTTCAGAATAACACTGAAACGGTTTAGGGCTTCAGATATCTGCGGGTTATAGTCACGTTTTAACAAGGGAATGAGATGATGCCGGATTTTATTTCTGGTAAAGCGTTCATCATTATTTGATTCGTCAATGACGAAATTCGTTTTCTGTGTTGTCAGGTATTTCATTATTTCAGCGCGAGACGTCTGGATTAGCGGACGGACAATATTTTCCCTGACCGGCGGTATTCCGCAAACGCCTGCCGGGCCGCTTCCGCGAATCAGATTGAGTAATATCTGTTCTGCATTGTCATCCTGATGGTGCCCCACGGCAATTTTATTAAATTGCATTTTTCGGCAGACAGTATGGAAGAAATGATACCGGGCGTCTCTTCCGGCCTCTTCCAAAGACAATCCTTTTTTTTTCTGTTCTTTTAAGATGTCTGTTTTTTCAATAAAAACCGGCAAGTCGAGTTCTGTTGCTACAGACTTTACAAATTTTTCATCACTGTCCGCTGCTGCTTTTCTAAGGCAGTGATTTAAGTGAGCCACGCCCAGTCTCAGGCCCATAAGATCCGACAAAGCGACTAAAACATGCAAAAGAGCGATGGAATCCGGGCCGCCGGACACACCGACAAGAACGGAATCTCCTTTGTGCAGCATGCCATATTGTTTTACCGTCTGGTAAATTTTTCGGATAAACGGATGATTAATTAAGGTAACCATGTAAATGTCAGGTTTCGATGGACAGAAAAAAGCGCAACGTAGAGGTTGGACTTTTTGCAAAGCCATCAATTAAAATGTTTTCTGGTAAAATGTTTTCCGAGATTGAAATGAACTTATCATTTTGTCGTAAATATTGCAGTGAGTTTTGATTTTATTGGTAATTATCTTATAACAGATAATTATATAGTGACAACAAAAAAAGAAGCGTGAAAAATTTACTTTTCTTTCTTGAAAAGAATAAATTTAAGTTCTATAACCGTAACCCTGGTTGTGATATGCGGGGTGTCAGCGGTGCCTTGTTTCCCGAAATCCGCTTTATGCGGGGCAGAATTCCCTCTCAAGGGTTGAATACGGGTAAATAAGTTATTCTGACCGGTCGCCATGCAACAGACGGTTATGAACCTCGTCAGATCCGGAAGGAAGCAGCGATAAGTAATTTAGTCTGTGTCGTGGATCGATCCCGGTTATGCTATAATTTATTTTTCGTAAATATTCGACGGAGGGTTCACAGCCAGACTTTTTTTCATTTTAAATCACCGAACCCCCTCATTTTTTTTATCAATTTTCTTCCATGACTTTCCTTGACAATCTTTTTTTGCGTCTTATTTTTTTGATGCTATTTGAGTCGGGTTAAACGTTTTTATTCTTATTCACAACAGGTTATGCTGTAATGGCCTAATAAGATATATAATTCTTATGGGGTGAAGAATGCAGGGGTGTTAAATTGACAGATAATTCACAGAAAAAGAAAAATATCACAATTGAGTCAGAGGATAATCTTTCCAACAATTCAGACAAAAAGGAACCTGTTGCAGCTGATGAACAAACAGAAATGAATCAGACAAAAGAAACAGAAAATGCGAAGTCGATAGAAGAGCAACTGGCAGAGGCTCGGCAGGAAGCTGCTCAGGAGCGTGACCGTTTGCTGCGCATGTCGGCGGAGTTTGAAAATTATAAAAAACGAATGAACCGGCAGATGGATGAGTTCCGAAAATACGCCAATGAAGCCCTGCTGAAGGATCTTATATCTGTAGTGGACAATCTGGAACGGGCGCTGGGCACATCCGCTAAAGACGCCGGGGAAAAGATTTCGGGGAGCCTGATAGAAGGCGTTGAAATGACATTAAATGAGATTTTAAAAATTTTAACCAAGTTTAATGTGACACCGATTGAGTCTTTGGAAAAACCATTTGATCCGGTTTTTCATGAAGCCGTTATGCAGGAAGAATCTGATGAGCAACCGGAAAATACGGTCATCAATGAATTCCAAAAAGGATACCTGATCCATGACAGACTGCTCAGGCCATCAATGGTTGTGGTTTCCAAGACAAAATCATAAATAATTTTTTATGGTGACGCTTTGCCGCTGCATTAAAAAATAACGAATCTGTTATCTGTGCGGTTTTGAAAAGTTATTTGAAAGTAAAAATATAAGAAAGCATACAATATATAACTAAGGAGGCAAAAATGGGGAAGGTCATAGGAATTGATCTCGGCACAACAAACTCATGTGTCGCGATAAGAGAACATAATGACACAAATGTTATTACGAATCCTGAAGGTGGTCGTACCACCCCTTCTACTGTCGGCGTTGCTGAAGACGGAGAACGGGTAGTCGGTCAGGTAGCCAAACGTCAGGCGATCACAAATCCGGAAAATACGGTTTTTGGTGTTAAACGTCTGATCGGAAGAAAATTTGATTCGGCAGTGGTTCAGAACGATATCAAAAACCTTCCATATAAAATTGAAAAAGCCAGTAACGGGGATGTCCGCATTAACTTACGGGGAAAGCAGTATAGTCCGGCGGAAATTTCATCGTTTATTCTGGCGGACATCAAACATACTGCTGAAGAGTATTTAGGGGAAACCGTGACCGATGCGGTGATTACGGTACCGGCTTATTTTGACGACAGTCAGCGTCAGGCAACCAAAGATGCGGGGAAAATTGCCGGGCTGAATGTACTCCGGATTATCAACGAACCAACTGCCGCGTCACTGGCATATGGTCTGGATAAAAAATCCGATGAAAAAATTGCGGTGTTTGACCTTGGCGGGGGAACCTTTGATGTTTCCGTTCTTGAAATCGGCGATGGGGTGTTTGAAGTAAAATCCACGAACGGAGATACGCATCTTGGCGGTGATGATTTTGACCTGCGGTTAATTGATTATCTGGCCGATGAGTTTAAAAAGGAAAACGGAATTGATATTCGAAGTGATAAAATGGCGCTTCAGCGGCTAAAAGAAGGTGCTGAAAAAGCAAAAATGGAACTTTCCACAGCGCTTCAGACGGATGTGAATCTTCCGTTTATCACAGCCGACGCAAACGGCCCGAAGCATTTGAACATCAAGCTGACCCGTGCAAAATTTGAATCACTTGTGAGCGACCTTCTGGACAATCTTGAACGTCCCTGCGTGACGGCTTTAAAAGATGCAGGGCTCACTGCATCGCAAATTGATGAAGTAATCCTTGTCGGCGGAATGATCCGGATGCCGGCAGTTCAGGACCGTGTAAAGAAAATTTTCGGTAAAGAACCGCATAAGGGCGTAAATCCTGACGAAGTGGTTGCTCTTGGTGCCGCGATTCAGGGCGGCGTATTAATGGGCGATGTAAAAGATGTTCTGCTGCTGGATGTAACGCCGCTGTCACTGGGTATTGAAACCCTGGGCGGGGTAATGACAAAACTGATTGAAAAGAATACCACAATTCCCACTAGAAAAAGTCAGGTATTTTCAACGGCCCAGGATAGTCAACCGGCGGTTTCCATTCATGTGCTCCAGGGAGAGCGAGAGATGGCCGCTTACAATAAAACTATGGGCCGGTTTGATTTAGCGGATATTCCGCCGGCGCCTCGCGGCGTGCCGCAGATTGAAGTCACATTTGATATTGATGCAAATGGTATTGTTAGTGTATCGGCAAAAGATATGGCCACCGGAAAAGAACAGTCTATCCGGATTACCGCTTCCAGCGGGCTGTCTCAGGAAGAAATTGATAATCTGGTAAAGGATGCCGAGCTTCATGCGGAAGAAGATAAAACATTAAGGGAAAAAGTTGAAGCAAAGAATAATGCGGATTCACTGATATATTCGACTGAAAAGTCCATGACTGAACTGGGCGACAAGGTGGATGCTGAAACAAAGTCCAAGGTGGAAGGCATCTCAGAACAGTTGAAAAAAGCCATGGAAAGTGATGATACGGAAGAAATCAAGCGATTGTCGGAAGAGCTGACTCAGGCTTCCCATAAACTGGCAGAGGCAATTTATCAGCAGGCTTCCCAGGCAGGCGCAGACGCCGGTGGCCCTGATGCTGCCGGTGGAGACCCGGCCCAGGGCCAAGCTGCCGCTGAAGACGAAGATGTTGTTGATGCGGACTTTGAGGAAGTGAAAGACGATAAGAAGTAAAATCGTATATTAAGATTGTAAGTAAGCTAAAAACCCGGAACACGGCATGTGTTCCGGGTTTTTTTGTGCGCAGTTTAATAAAGTTGACTTTTTCCAGCCATTTGATAGAGGCATTGTATAAAAATTTTACCAAATTTTGAGTTTAATAAAGATGCAAACCTGTTGATTGATCAAACAATATTTGGCCTTGATCATCGTTTCGGCCCTATGTAGGGGAGGGCTTTATGCCCTCCCGAAAAATGAGTATGACGAAGGTGTGAGTTATTCTCATCTCTGGATACCGGGCTCTACGGAAAACGGGCGGGGATAAACCCCGCACCCTACGGAAAAGGTGGCCAAAACGATGATCAATGCCAAATTTTTAGTTCAGGAAAAAATTTCATTCT
>JAQIBZ010000490.1 GCA_027858815.1 Desulfobacteraceae bacterium | reverse complement strand
TGAAAGATATTCCAGTTTCACGGGACTTGCAAACCCGTCGCTGTCTTCCGACGGGGTCTTTTGATATAATCTCAGAAGCGACTGAACCCGTGTTTTAAATGTCGTCTGGATGGTTGCGGACGGCAGGCTGAATTCGCCGGTGGGTATCCAGTTCCACAGCTCTTTGTCAGATACGTCAGGTTCACCATGCTGCTGATTCATAGCCTGCCCTCAAACAGAGACCTTTATTTTATAACTTAGGTAGTTAAGCCGAAAAACATCTCGTTGAAAATTTACTTTCAGTTACTTTTACTTTTACTTTTCTTAAGCGATTAAGGTAGCATATATTATGATTATATTGTCCTATATTTTATTTTTAATACGAATAATTCTTTAAATCAAGCTTGCTTGTTAATATGTCCTACGAAATGGAAAGGTTGTTTAATTGAGACTAAGAAAAACCGTTTTCGTTGTATCGGTTATTATCGGAATCATAAACTTGAGCGCACCGGCATGGGCTTTTAACAAAAATCAATCGTATGATTTTTTTTTGGAATTGGATCAAGCGGAAATAAGCAGTGACCTGCAAACGAATTCATTTGGATCAAGCGCAGCTCAAGATGTCCAGACTTATGACGACATGTTTTCCCTTTACCAGCCATACCTGGAAAATATTTCCGCTTATGAACCGATCTATTTTCTGGTGGGTGTCGATCCGTCGGAAAGCCGGTTTCAGTTCAGTTTCAAATACCGGTTTTTAAATCCGAGGTTTTCAGTTGTCAAAAGATACCACTGGATTCAGGGATTTCATCTGGCATATACCCAGACGTCGTTCTGGGATCTTAAATCGCGGTCTCAGCCGTTTAAGGATACCAGCTATAAACCGGAGCTGTTTTTCCTGACACCGAATCTTTTAAAAAAAGATTTCGGCTTTGGAAAAATATTTTTCCAGACCGGATATCAGCATGAGTCCAATGGCCGGGAAGCGGAATTCTCCAGAAGCACCAATTATTTGTATTTTAAGCCGTTATTTATTTTTTTTAATAAAAAAAATAAATTCGGCCTTCAGATTGCGCCGAAAATCTGGGCATATGTTGGAAATGACGATGACACCAATCCGGATTTAATGGACTACAGAGGGTATTTTGATCTTGAAATCAAAGCTGGAATGGCCAAAAACTTTGTGATCAAATCTCATTTTAGAAGTGCCAAAAAAGGAAGCTCAATTCGGTTGGATCTGACCTACCCGCTCAACAATTTGTTTGAAAATATCGATCTATATTTTCAGATTCAATACGTAAATGCTCTGGCCGAAAGCCTGATCAATTACAAAGAACGAACGCGAGCCGTTCGACTGGGTTTTTCTATTGTTCGTTAAACCTATGTTTTAATGATAAATTTATAAGAAGACGGGTTTAAATGAAATTTCAAACATCCATAAAAGTGGCGTACCAAAACTTTGTCGCCGCAATAGCGGACCGGCGTCAAAAACGCCGCCTGAATGATGACGTTGTTCGTGATATCAAGGACTTTTTAAAGAAAAACTGCTCAAGAATGTCCCTTGATACGGGATATCGGAAAAAACTGATTCAATCCATAAATTATTCCTTAACCCATATTTCAGGTCTTATTGACCAAATTCCGGGCCCGATTGATCTGGACTCTGAGCTTTGGTCTGATCAGCCGGTTCTCCACTCAATTTTTTTAAACCCTGAAGAAATCATTTCTCTTTTGAAGTCAAACAAAGACCTGCAAAGCGTTTTAAGCAAAACCGCCAACACGGAAGTATTTGCCCTGCTGTCTTCTACGCTGCATAAAAAAACAGTCCTGGGAACCGAAAAAACCGGTGAAATACTCCGGCGGGATGTACCCAAAAAATCGATTTCCTTTGACAACCACCAAATTATAGCGCCGGCCATGACTATCAGCGAATCACAATTTAAAATCAAACGCCTGGCATTAAATTCGCTTTGCAGTCAAACCTTTAAAGAAACAGCTGATCTGCAGGCATGGAAAAAAGAACTCGAAGAACAGCAGGCGTTACTTAAATTTAAATTAAGCACTGAAATGTCGCCCGATACCCAGGCGGATTTGAAGGAAACAGAACAAATTTTGTCGGATATAAAAAACAAACTCTTGTCCATTAACAATCAGATCAATGTGACTGATGAACATCTCAACCGGATCACCCGGATCTTCGAGAGTCCTGAAAAACATCTGACATTGACAATCGAAAAGCTGAAACTTGACCATTTAGGATTTGAGCTGAAGGCCGCTTCAACAGACAGGTCCGATGAATTTTCCATAGCCGAATTCCAGTTCGGACAGGCACCAAAAAGGGCCGCTATCTGGGTCCGGATAAAACAGGAAACGTTGTCGGGAGAGGACAATAAGATAAATAATCATTAATTTTTTTGCAATCGCTGATCTTTTAGTTAAAAATAAAAGCCCATTTCGTGCAAATACGTTTTTTAAATAAAATCATTACCTGGATATCCACTTTAATTAAGTTGATTCGAATTACCAAAATTCAGACAATTATAAGCAGGCACGGTGGCCTGCACTACGAGGTCTTGCGATAAACTTCGTAGGGTCGGCCACCGTGCCGACCGATCTAACTTATCTGAAGTGGATAACCAGAAATCATTATTTTATAAGACTGATACAAAAAAGGAACTTTTTATGGAAAAACTAAATGCCATATTTTCACCCAAATCAGTGGCTGTTCTCGGCGCTTCATCTTCTCCGGGTAAAGTCGGACACGATATTTTTGCCAATATCCTTCGCGGAGGATATACCGGCACCCTTTATCCGGTAAATCCTAAAGCGCGGTCAATTCTTTGCGTGCGTGCGTATGCGGGTATTTTGGATATTCCGGATGACGTTGACATGGCAATGATCATCCTGCCGCCGAAAATTGCGCTTCAGACGGTCAAGGATTGTATTCAAAAAGGGGTAAAGGGAATTGTCATTGTATCTGCCGGCTTCAAAGAAGTGGGCGGTGAAGGGGCGAAAATTGAAGCTGAAATCGCCGGGATCTGCCGGAAAGCCCGCATTCCCCTGGTCGGCCCCAACTGCCTGGGTGTCATCAATCCGCACCCGGATGTTCGGTTAAATGCCAGTTTCTCCACCCATTTACCCGAATACGGTAATATTTCGTTTATTTCACAAAGCGGGGCGCTGTGCACGGCGGTACTCGATTTTGCCTTGGAACGCGGATACGGTTTTTCAAAGTTTATTTCCATCGGCAACAAGGCGGGTGTGGATGAATACGATCTTCTTGAATATTATCACAAGGATCCGGAAACGAATGTCATGATGATTTACATGGAAGAACTCAAGCTGCGGCCGGGTTTTGTGGATCAGGTCAAGCACATCACTTCCGGCCACCGGCCCACCCCGGTCCTCGTGATCAAGT
>JAQIBZ010000364.1 GCA_027858815.1 Desulfobacteraceae bacterium | reverse complement strand
GTTTTCGTAAGATAGGCCGCAATTTCTTGCGCTTCTTCCATCTCAAGGCATGCTTTCAAGGCCGTTTTTGCGTCTGCATGACTCACGGACCGGATAAACTGTTTTACACCGGGAATGGCGGACGGCACCATGCTGATGTGGTCAACACCCATACCGAGAAACAAAAAAATACTTTCCTTAACCGCTGCCGCTTCCCCGCAAATGCACAGCTGTTTGTCAAACCGCTTGCACACCGACACAATCTGAGCGACCGTGGCAATCACGGACGGGTGCAGCACATTAAAATGAACCGCCACCTTTTTATTGTTCCGGTCCACGGCCAGCAGATACTGCATCAGGTCATTGGTGCCGATATTGACAAAATCGACATACCTGAGAAGACGGTCGAGTATGGGAACCGCTGCCGGGACTTCCACCATAATGCCCAGTTCGATTTCCCGGTCATATGCAATGGCATTGTGATCCAGCTTTTCTTTTTCTTCATCAACCAGTTTTACGACCCGCCGGATCTCTTCGATGCCCGAGATCATGGGGAACAGAATCCTGGCTTTGCCGGATGCCGATGCTCTTAAAATTGCCCGGATCTGGGTCCGGAACACATCTTCCAGGTCCAGGCTTAAACGGATCGACCGCCACCCCAGAAACGGGTTATCTTCTTTGGGGTAATCCATGTAGGACAAAAATTTATCACCGCCTACGTCAAACGTTCGGATGGTGACCGTCCGATCTTCTGATTTATCCAGCACACGGTTGTAAAGGGCCACCTGCTCATCCTCGGAAGGAAATGATTTTCTGAGCAAAAAGGGAAATTCCGTGCGGTACAGACCGATATTATCCGCACCGTATTGCCTGGCCAGCATGATGTCCGACAGCAGACCAATATTTGCGCCCATACGAATTAGAACGCCGTCGGTTGTTTCAGCCGGAAGGTCGCGCAAGCCTTCGAGTTTTTTCAGCGCCAGTTTATTTTCCTCCTGCCGGCGCTCATATTTATCACGAATTTCAGATATCGGATTGACATACACAAATCCGGATACCCCATCAACAATCAGGAAGTCGTTGGCGCGAACATTATCAAATAATCCTTCCACGCCGATCACAATGGGAATCTCAAGGGATTTCGCCATGATCACCGTGTGAGATGTCCGCCCGCCCCTGGACAAAACAATTCCCTTCAAATTCGGCTGACGGATAGCCAGCAGGTCCACCGGCGAAATGTCTGATGCAACGATGATTGTCTCCCGGGTGAATGCCTGATCCGAATCCCCGTTGATGCCGACCAGATTGGCCAGCACCCGGCGACCGATATCCAGGATATCAGCGGACCGCTCACTTAAATAAGAATCATCCATGCCTTTAAACATATTCACATACGCAATAATCACTTTTTTTAATGCGTACTCGGCGCTCAGGTTCTCGTTTATTTTTGCAATAATTTTCTTTCTTAAGGATTTATCCACCAGGAACATAAGATGGGCGTCTATTATGGCCTTGTCCTGGTCGGATATCCCACGCGAATGTTCGGCAACCTGCTTGATCTGGTCGGCAGCTGTTTCAAATGCCCGATCCAGTCGATTTATTTCCGAAGCCGCATCCGTAATATTGATCCTGTGAATCTGATCAAAGCCGATGGTTTCAGTTACAAAGTGCGCATAGCCGAATGACACCCGATCAGATACGGAGTCTCCCCGAAGAAGCCCCTGACGGAGCAACGATTTTTGAATATCGCGCGTTTGTTCCATGTGTTTCAGGGGTTGTACAGAAAGCATCCGCTGCCGATCTTCTTCGAGAATGGAGTATGCAATGGTGGCGGCAATCTGGCTGGCAATATTCTTAAACAGATGAATATCAGACTCTTTAATACCATCTTCGGTCAGGGTTTGGGCCACCAGCGCGCCGAGCACTTTTTTATGGTAGATCAGCGGAACGCCCAGATATGTTTTGTAAGCTTCCTCTCCGCTGCCGGCATAATACTTGTTTCGCGGATGAGATGACGGATCTACAATAAAAACCGGGGCCATGGTCTCAATGACCCGTCCGGTCAGCCCTTCTTCAACATCCATTTCAATGGCCCCGACCGATTCCCTGCTCAAACCGACCGTGGCCTTTAATATAAGGTTGTTGCCATAGGGGTTATAGACATATACCGAGCACACGTCGATGTTTAAACGCCCGGCAATCAACTGAACAATCAGGTCCAGGGACTGTTCGGGGTTGTCGGACGCGGCAATGGTTTCCAAAATATCTTCTAAAATCTGGTTCTGATCCTGTAGCATGGATATTTTCCCGTTTAACTTGTATTTAAAGACATCAAACTCACAATATAACTTTTTTGTCGCTTATAATGTATCTCATAACATTTTTGTCTGAAATTATAAAACAAACAGTTTTAATTGTGAACATTATAAATCCTTCATGAAAAACAGGTTAAAACACCGTAAATTTGTTCTATTCAATTTGACTGGCGGGCACGGTGGCCCGCCCTACGGCAACACGCATCGTAGGGTCGGCCACCGTGCCGACCGTCAATGCGTCAACAGGCCCATGGTTAATGGGCTTTGCGGCCAGAACAAATTTACCCTGCCCCTTTGATTAATCGTTTGACGGTTTGATTAATTGCAAAGAAAAATACAATATATTGTACCGTAAACTGTTAATGCACTGAATTTATAATGATTTACAGCATATTATGAATCTAAACCCGAAAGTAACCACTGAACCAAACGTGAATACATGCAATGAATTGATGAAATTAGAAAATTTACGAAATGGATATTCGAAAAACTTCTATTTTAAATCAATCGCCACCCATTGATACATTCCATCATTTTATCTTTTAATATAAAAATCAAATATTTATAGGATTCCAAAATAAACGCCCGATCGTCATTATTCGCAGTTCAAACTTGGCATATACTATGCATTTCCAATAATCATAAAGACCGAAATTAGAGCGATGATAAACTATCTCTGGTTTTGAAACAGAATCCGGTATGGGAAAAAATGACCTTATTCGAAAAAATAAAAAATCTGAACCTGCTTCTCATTGATGATGATGAATGGATAAGAGATTCCATGCGTCTATTTTTTGAAGCGGAAGGATGTCAGCTTATTGCACTCGAAACCGCCGAGCAAGCCATTGAATTGCTCAAAACACAGCTGTTTGATATTATCATTGCCGATTTCAGGCTGCCGGGAGTCAACGGCATTGAATTTTTTAAAAAAACCCGGGAACTCCATCCGTGTCCGTTAAAAATTTTGATCACCGCCTATATGAATAATGCAGTTGCCAAGGCGGCAAAAAAGGCTGGCGTTCATGATTTGATTGAAAAACCGTTTAATCCTGACACCATTGAGAAATCTCTTTCCAGGCTCCTGGCCCGATCTTCGAGTCGACAATCAAAAGATTTTAAATAGCGTCGGATCGTTAAAAAGGATTTGATAAAAAAAGAAAAAACCGGATTCTTGGCCGCTGCCAGAAGGCCCTTTGTATTCATCTTTAAATGATCCATTGCCGCAGGCGAAACCGTACCGGTTTCAACGGTCCGGGCAACACAAGTAATTCTTTCGCTATCGAGTGGCGTTGGCAGTGGCATGGACCTGGATTGGTTCCAACGGCATCTGATTGATCCCCGGCCGATGCTTACGTCCAAAAGATTAATCGCTTGATAATAAGGGTTCTTCCGACTGATCAATCGGCAATGAAATAGTAAAAGTGGTGCCCTCGCCTTTGGTGCTCTCAACGGTAATATCGCCATCGTGATCTTTTATAAACCCATAGCATACGGACAAACCTAACCCAACGCCTTTAACGCTGTCTTTTGTGGTAAAGAAACTGTCAAAGATTTGACCGATATTCTCTTCACTGATGCCCACACCCGAATCTGCAAACAATACATGTGCAAACCCATTGACACTTGCCGTGGAAACAGTCAGGGTTCCCCCTTCAGGCATGGCATCCCGGGCATTTGAAATCATATTCAAAAAAACCTGTCGCAGCTGGTTGGTTGATGCAAAAACCGTTTCAAGACCATCAAAAAAATCCATTTTTATTTTGACATCGTTTTCCTGAAGCTGCTTTGCATGAAGCATTAAAACCTCATCTAAAATTATATTTAAATTGACTATTTTTTTTACCTCCTGTTCGGGCTTGGAAAATGACAGCATTTTTTTAAGCATATCCGCCAATCGTTCAATCTCAGAAAGAGACATATCAAGTAGCTTGCGACGCTTATTTTCAGGAGGTATTTCAGTTTTCATGAGTTCAAGCGTATTCATGATGCCGAACAGTGGATTATTCAACTCATGAGCGATTTGAGAGGTTAATCTGCCCATGGCAGCCAGTTTCTCCGAATGCAGCAACTGTTCCTGCGTCCTACTCAACGCACGTTCCATTTCCAACCGTTGTGTAAGATCCACAAAAGATCCGATGGTGGCAACTTCATTTCCGTCATCATCATAAATCATGGCAGCTGACAAATGGCCTTCTAAAGATTTACCGTCTTCCCTGACGTAAAGAACGGATTGCGGCGGAAAGGTACCCACAGGTCCGTATTGATCACTCCTGATAATTGACATGATTTCATTGGCTTTACCCTCAGGATATACCCTTGTGATATTCATTTTACCGATCACGTCGTCAGCTGCATACCCCAAAGTTTTTTCTGCTTCCCGGTTCCAGATAATAATATTGCCTTTCAGATCCGCTGCCATAATGGAAATCGGAGCGCTCTGGATAATCATGTTCATAAAATCATGGGCTTCCCTGAGCTTTCGCTCCATCTGGTATCGTTGACTCAGGTCCACATTAATGCTCTCATAACCGACAATATTTCCATCAAGATCGTATCGGGCATTACTTGTCAGCATGATGGGTACCGGTGTCCCGTCTTTCATTCTAAATTGTACTTCAAAATCAATCACGCGACCGTCATTTTCTATCATATCCTGAAATCTCAGCCGATCTTCAGGAAAAAGATACAGGTCTTTAACAATATCAATATCCAGAAATTCTTCTTTGTCTGAGTACCCGAGTATATCGAGAATCGCCTGGTTGGCATCAATAAACTTGCCTTCTTTGGTGCTGATGGCAACACCTACCGCCAAATTCTCAAACAGTGTTCTGTATTCTTCAACAGATGTCTTGAGTTTTGCCTGATCCTGTTTGCGATGGGTAATATCCCTGAAAACACTTAGTTTTGATACTGTTCCATCAGGATTATTAAGGGGAAGTTCGGTAACTTTAAACGTTTTTTTAACGTTGGGCATAAAAAGTTCCATGCTAAGACGTCTGCCCTTAAACACCTCCTCGCTGCGGCACCATTCACAACGGGACTTGCCTTCATTGAGTACCTCATAGCATCTTTTACCCTCCCCGTTACCGAACATATCAATCATCTTCCGGTTCATGAACTCAACCGTAAAATCCTGATCGATGACATAAATGCCGTCATCAATGGTATCGAGAATCGTATGCAGCATGAGTTTTTCTTTAGCCATGGAATCCTCTCCATCCCCATTTTTTTTAAAAAACATTTTAAAGTAAAAATCCTGACCCAGAGGGCCAGGCATTGGGTTAAGCCCAAAGGGCATGGTCTACTAAATTGATGATACCAATACTCAATTTTCATAATCCTAATCATCATCATAATCTTAATCCGT
>JAQIBZ010000326.1 GCA_027858815.1 Desulfobacteraceae bacterium | reverse complement strand
GTACCGCGTCAAACAACGGGTGTGATAGAGCAACCATATGAATTAATAATAGATTAAAGTCTTCCGAGAGAACATACCGTCTCATTTTTCAAAAGAATTCCTCTTCAAAAACGAAATTTTAACGCCAAAAGGTTGCTTTTTTAGGTCCAATATGAGACAGTATGGCATAGTAGTTAGAATTTAATAAGCATACTGTCTCATATGGGGAAGAAAAAGTGAATATCCGATCACCACAACAATTGATAGAATTGTTAGATGCTAAACCGGTAATTGTGCTCGAAGAAATTCAGAAAGCTCTCAACTCGGCGTCGCGCGCAACGGTTTTTCGTTACCTCATGAAAGTGAACTACCGGCGAAGTTACAATCACAATGGCAGGTATTATACAAAACATGATCTAACTCGCTACGATAAATACGGGATATTCTCCTACAAAGGTATCCACTTTTCCTGCGATGGTAATCTCGTATTGACGATCATGAGGTTGGTTTGTGACTCTTCTGCCGGCCATACCCAACGAGAACTGCAGGAGTTGCTAAAAGTTAGGGTTCAAACTTCCTTGGCTTCTATGGTTCATAATAAAAAACTTGCACGCGCTAAAGTTGCCGGGAACTTTATATACCTTCATCCAGACTCAAAAAGCCACGAAGCACAACTGATAAAGCGATGCGAAATTTTAGAAAAACGTAGGTTTTCGATTGAGGCGGTCACCGATGCCGTGGTGATTGAAGTACTCTTAATTTTGATACGGCATCCCGGCTCTAAAGCCGGTGATGTGGCGCGCCGGCTTAAAGGACATTCACCCCCGATCACGATACAGCACATTCGGGTGGTATTCGACCGATACTACCTCGATGATGACGGCGAAAAAAAAATACCTTCGGGGCGCTGAACCTTCTTTGGCCAATTGCCGAGAAGGACGGTTGGACTTCTACGAAAATAACAAAAGCAACCGTCTCGAACGGGTGCCATCTTCCTCGCATTGATTTTATTGCTGAAGCCGACAATTGTGTTTTGTGCGGAGGGCCAGCCATAGTAGCCAGAAGTAAAAATCGTGTGGTAGTTACATATGGCGAAGGCATGTTTGATGCTGTGGAAATCCAAAAGAAATGCTCAGTGGACTTATCTCATCCGGTGATGAAATCCGAAGTGTTGGCCCGGATCGTTCGGCCGCGTCAGCGCTTTGGCTACGATCTTATCGTTTATGTTGGTATAGCGCGATACTTAAGAAGAAAGCAGCGAGAAGAAATTTGTGAAGAGCTTTTCCGTAAACGTGCAATTAAGCTGAGTGCCGGGTCTGTGAGTAATCTGTGCGATCGGTTTTTGCTTTACCTCGAAGCTCTTCATTTGGTTCGTTCGCCCCATCTAAAACTCGCTATGCAAGAGCATGGATACCCTCTGCATATAGACGCCACCAGCGAGCACGGAAAGGGGGGACTGTTTGTCTGCATGGACGGATTTCGAAACTGGATGCTTTGTGCAGGTAAGATCGAATCCGAATCCGAGGTGCATTTGAAACCGTTTATCGAGAGGACAATAGAGCTTTTCGGTGATCCGATAGCAATCGTTAGAGATTTGGGACCACCAGGCAAAAACGCCGTGGCCTTCCTTGCACAAAGAAACATTCCGGATTTTGTTTGCCACTATCATTTTCTGGGAGTTATCGGTGAAAAGATATTCGACAGTTCCTATGCGCTTTTAAGAAAACTTCTTAGGCAAAGCCATGTACGTTCTGACTTGAGGGAACTTCTAAAGGAGATGAAACGATACCGTGGAAAAGTCTTGAATAAAGGACGCTTCGGTTCCGGTCACATAAGAGAAGACTTGCGTGCCCTTGTGCACTGGGTTATCGAAGGTGAAAATAAAAAGGACGCCGTTTACCCATTCAGCTTGCCGCACTTAAAATTTTTTCAACGATGCCAAGCGGCCATGCAACGGGCTGACATTTGGGTACCTGCACCTCGATGCCAAGCTGAAAAAAGGGCTTTGCATCACCTTGAAGGGCTCATTCGACTTTTGGAAAAGGATAAATGCTTACAAGATGCTGTGGGACTTTTAGAGAAAGGCTGGTATGCTTTTAGCCAAGCGCGTAATACGTTACGCTTGACTAATGCTGAGTTACCAAGGGGAGATAAGCGTTACCAATATATTGATATTCCCTCTCTGCAAGCACAACGTCTTAAAGAAATAAAAAACCAAGTCGAACTTTATCTCAAGGACCTACGCAAGTACGTCGGCAATGAAAACTTTTCCAAACCGACCACACCCAACGGAATCATTCTCAAGTACTTCAACAAATACATGGCTAACCTTTTTGGGCATCCGGTAATCCTCGACGAGGATGGCACAGTTATCGCTGTAGTTCAACGAACAAACAATGTGGACGAGCATTTTTTCGGTAATGAAAAGCAGCAGCTTCGCCGACGCGTCGGTCGGGCTCATCTTGGTCGCGATCTTGAAGATCAGCCCGCACAAGCTGCCCTTGCCGCTAATTTACGTCATCCCGACTATGTACGAATTCTCTGCGGATCACTAGAACATCTCCACAATGCTTTCGCCGAACTCGATGAACATTCTCTATGTGATGCAACCCCACTTGTCAGAAGCAATCGAGATACCGCATTACAAAACCGTGTCTGTACTCTTTTAAAAAATCTCGACAAAACTGATGTTCTCGATGAATTTCGCCCTGATTTTACTTAAATCAGAACCAGCACACCCGTTGTTTGACGCGGTACAAATTTATCCACCACCTGTTCCATCACTTTTAAATTTAATGATTTGAATGAAATAATATCATCCAGGCGGTTCCTGAACTCCGGACTGAAAAATTCATTTACCGCTTTTTTGCCTTTTGTGGCCGGATCAATGGCAGAATCTCCGCCAAAACCGATACTGGTGCTAACCATTTCACGGGCCCCGGCATTGGAAGTCATAATCAGGATAATATTCCTGAAATCAGAAGTTTTGCCATTATTGTCCGTTAAAGCGGCATGATCCATCACCTGAAGTAAAATGCTGTAAATATCCATATGTGCTTTCTCAATTTCATCAAGGAGCAATACACAGTATGGATGTTTCCGGATCTGATCGGTCAGCAGCCCGCCCTGATCAAACCCGATATAACCCGGCGGGGCACCGATGAGTCGGGCCACTGAATGTTTCTCCATGTATTCACTCATATCAAACCGCAGAAACTGAACACCAAGCAAACTTGCAATCTGTTTGGCGACTTCTGTTTTTCCAACCCCGGTGGGCCCTGTAAATAAAAATGAACCAATCGGTCTTTCCGGAGCGCTTAAACCTGCCCGTGAACGCTTGATAGCAATGACAAGTGATTCAATGGCACCATCCTGGCCGAAAATCTTTTCTTTGAGGCGGTCACCTAAAAATTCCAGGTTTGAGCGATCAGACGTACTCACACTCTGTGTGGGTATTTTAGCTATTGTTGAAACCACTTTTTCAACGTCTGAGGGCTGCACCCGTTTTCGGGTTTTTGAACCGGAAAGGCGCAGCAGAACCCCAGCCTCATCAATCACGTCAATGGCTTTATCCGGCAAAAACCGTTCGTTGATGTGTTTTGCTGAAAGCTCCGCCGCTGCTACAAGCGCTTTGTCCGTATATTTTATATTGTGATGATCTTCGTAATAGACTTTCAGGCCTTTGAGAATTTTAACCGTATCAGATACAGAGGGTTCGGCAATTTCAATTTTTTCAAACCGACGGGAAAACGCCCGGTCCTTGTCAAAAAAATTTTTAAATTCTTGATACGTGGTTGAACCGATACACCTCAGGTCCCCGGTTAAAAGAGATGGTTTTAAAATATTGGACGCATCCATGGAACCGCTGCTGGTAGCCCCGGCACCAATAATTGTATGAATTTCATCAATGAACAAAATAGCATTTTTCTTTTTCTGTAAAGCCGATATAATTGCTTTTAATCGCTGTTCAAAATCCCCCCGATACTTGGTTCCGGCCAGCAGCGCCCCTAAGTCCAGAGAATAAATCCGGGCATCTGCAAGCATATCCGGAATTTGTTTTTCAGCGATTTTCTGTGCCAGTCCTTCGGCCATAGCCGTCTTTCCGACACCGGCATCCCCCACAAATACCGGGTTATTTTTACGGCGGCGGCAAAGCACTTGAATCGTGCGCTGCATTTCAGCTTCACGGCCAATCAGCGGGTCCAGTTTCCCGGAAATTGCCCGATCGACCAGATCAATGGTAAATGCTTCTAATGGATCTGTTTTTGTATTCTTGCCTTTTTGTTTGGAAACCACACCGTCATCCGGGTCTTCCTTAAATGAATCATCACTGCTGCCATGGGAAATCATATTCAGGACATCCAGCCGGGTAATCCCTTCGGCTGCCATAAAATACGTGGCATGTGATTTCTTTTCCTCAAGCATGGATGCCAGAAGATCACCGATATAAACGGTTTCCTTTTCAGCAGAACGGGCGTGATTGACTGCTCTTTGAATAACTCGTTGAAATCGCATGGTTTGCTGCAGGACATATTCCTGTTCATCCGGCACCCGATCAAGTTTCTTATTAAAAAAATTCTCCAGCTCACTCTGAATATTTCCCACATCCCCGCCGCAGGATTCAATCAGCTCAATTCCGCCGGAGTCATGGACAATTGCATAAAGAATATGTTCAATACAGACATACTCATGCCTTCGCTTACGGGCTTCTTTGACCGCTGTACTCAATATAGCGCTTAATCCCTTGCTAATCATAGTATTATGCCTTTTCAATAGAACTTTTCAGCGGAAATCCTCTTTCCATTGCAAGTTCATGCGTTATTTCAACTTTTGTTTCCGCGATCTCAAATGTATAGACGCCACAGATGCCAAGCCCGGTCTTATGGACGTTGAGCATAATCCGAGTCGCATCCTCAATTGTTTTATGAAAAATACTCATCAGTATTTCCACGACAAACTCCATGGTGGTATAGTCATCATTGTGCAGCAGCACTTTATACATGGGGGGTTCAGTGATCTCCTCCCGGGTCTTTGAAACTATCTCACCCTCTGTTTCAGGGCTGAATCCGTTCATTTATTTACTCCGAATTACACACAAAACTGACTATTTGAGATCAATAAAAATTATGTTTTATTATTAAATAATAAAAAAAGATCTTTACAGACAAAAAAACAATTCTCATCAATTTTTATTTTAATTAAATATTAATATAGCAACTGTTTCATAGAATGCCATTTTTAATACGATTTTACAAAAAAATAATGATTTACTTTTTATTTATAATTTTCATATTTTTAGAAACAACAAAAAAAGTGACGCGCCCCAAAACCACGTCACTTGTTTTGTTCATATTAGCCATCTAAAAGGCGGGTTGCCTCTTTAAGCCAGCCCCTCAATTAACCTGAAATACTCCTCCAGAATATGAATGGATTCCATCGTGGCTTGATACAAGATCCAGGTAAAAACAAGGACGCCTACTGTGAGTCCGATCTTCCAGGCTTTCGTTGTTTGTGGACGCCACCAAATCAGGGGTAACGCCAAAGGCCCAACACAGCAAAGGGCTATGACAATAAAGGATTTCCGAAAATACCATTGAATTTTTTCTTCAGAACGTCGTGCTTGATTGGAGCCATCTAAAAACTCACTGCAATGTTTACATTTTATGGCTTCATCTTGAATTTCTTCAGCGCAAAAAGGACATTTTTTCATCATTTTCCCCCTTGAGGCAACACACCTTTTAAATCAACCGAACCGATTAAAACCCTGAAATTCCGGGGATTAAATTTCAGGGCGATATTTAATCTGCAACCCATTGAGAAAATTACGCAGGATCTGATCCTGGCAAGCACGATAATTTCTATGACCCGGCGAACGGAAAAAAGAACTTAATTCGTGTTTGCTCATGCGCAAATTTGCCAGGGCCATTATTGCAAGGACATCTTCTGCTTTTAGATTTAATGCGATTTTTAATTTTCTAAAAATGATATTATTATTTAACCGCTTCTCCGGCTCAGGTTGCGGTCCTTCTTTTTTCCCTCGTTTATCGTTAATTAAACCATTTAAAAAAATCGCCATCTGCGTATCGCTGCACTTCTGATACGCCGGGTCTTCTTCTTTTTTCAGCCAATCGCTGATTTGCTCACGCGTTACCTCATGCTCAGCCAAAGCGAATATGGCAATCATTTTCGAATCATCAAAGTCGAAAACATAGCGAATACGACGTAAAATATCATTGTTTGTTATCATTTATGTCCTTATCTATGCATCAGCAATTATTCTCTTCTCTCTCCAGAGAAGCAAACGGAATAACGCTAAAATGCAAAAAGCTCTTGTAAGCGATTGATGGCCTTTATCTGTGTAGTCTTGGAAATTACACCCAGTTTTTGAATAAGTCTGGATTTATCAACGGCTCTCATCTGATCTAATAGAATTAGCCCCTTTTTCCCCTGAAATGTACATTGAATTCGGGTTGGAAAACTGAAACCTTTGGATGTCATTGGTGCAACAATAGCTGTTTTTAAAGAAGCCATCTCATCCGGTGAAATCACTATACATGGTCTGGTTTTCTTGATTTCAGAACCTTGCGTTGGGTCCAATTGCAATAACCAGATATCAAACCGGTGAATACTTCGTTTTACCATTCCCATTCCTCTGTATTAGCCAAGGGAGCATCAAGCCATTCTTGATTTGAGGAATCAGATTCTTTTAACTTACTTGCCTTATCAAATTGCTCTTTCCAGCCTTGCCTTGGTTTCTTAACAGGCTGAATTAAAAGTCCGTCGTCGATTACTTTGAATTCCAATTTTTTATCACTGAGTTGGGCTTGCTCGATAATTGCTTTTGGAATTCGGACACCCTGTGAATTGCCTATTTTAATTAAAGTTGTCATAATTACCTCAGTTTGCGATCAATGTAATTACATTATATTCACAAAGAAACGGCATGTCAAATTAAAAATTGGCCTGCGAATAAGGCACGAATAGGTGTCACATCTTGATTTGTGATTTAATTTTATTATACATTTTTTTCAAACTGTTATCATTTAACAACCGTTCCCGAAAAGACGAAACACTCCTGCTTACCGAAGAATAAGTGACATGAAACAGGTTTCCGATTTCCTCGTTTGTGTACACCCCACAGAATAGAACTGTACTTTTTTCCGGTATCTCTCAATTTGCTCTTTCTGTTTGCCTTCAAAAAAAGAAAAAATTAAATCCGTTTTCAGCCAGTCCGGATGTTTTCTTCCGTAAGAATAGACACGGTAGCTGCTCCAACGGTAATCTGCCAGGCGCGTCACCATTTTAGCACGAAGGGGGTTACGGTGGATGTAACAGGAAAGGCGCAACAGATATTCGGGGCTTTCATTTATATCAAACCGCGCCGACATTTCGCCGATTAACTCAAGAAATAATTCCCGGTCCAGATCATCGGCAAAAATCTTCTGCTGTTCATTGCCTCGTGACAACACATGATACAATGCACCTTCAAATTCTATTCTCCATGATCGGCTCATGACTTTTTCTTAATTCATTTTATTGGATGTGTCAATACAATTCACAATTCAAGATGTGACACCGGTTTCCCCATGACCCGGTCACTCTAATCGAAAATCTCTGCATATTTTTCTTCAATCACCCGAATTTCATCATCAGTCAACTTTTCGAATTCCCGTCTTCTTGCACGTTTTGATAGCTTCCCATCGTTTTGGGAAAGAAATCGTATGAGCAAATTCACAAGCTTATCAGGCATATCGATATAGTTTTTGATGAATTCATTAAGAATATCATATTTTTTAAGGTATGCGATTTCTTCAGGAAGCGTTTTGTTTACTGTCTCCTCAATGCATTCAAAGAAGAATTCGGCCTGTTTGGTTGCATCAAAATAACGATATAAATCGATAGTCTCGTTGAGTACCTCAATATTGTTTTTCTCTGTTGGTCGCCATTCAATATGATCAAGCCTGGGCTTTGAGAAATGCTCCAATACTTTTCTGTATTCCTCTATCCGAGCCAAAATAACAGCAGATAC